>NZ_JALBGB010000001.1:0-281140 GCF_022631395.1 Calidifontimicrobium sp. SYSU G02091 | reverse complement strand
CCCGCAGGGGCCGCCAGAGCGAGCAAAATCGTGCCGCCCAAGCCCGTACAGCCCGCATCGCTACCCCTGCGGCAACTTGATCAGCGTTTCCCTAGGAGTCCGTCGCCGCGGCGCGAACCGCCACGGCCGCAGCCGACGGTGGGCGCAGGGACCGCATCGACATGTCAGCCGTGTCAGCTACTTCTTACAGTGGCGATGTCTCGTCTCATTGACGCATCGCAAAGTCCCGCGCTGCGCACAGGCATAACGTTTGTCGGACTCGATCTGCGAGGAGGCCGCGATGCGCGTGCTGTTCATCCACCCCAACTACCACTCCGGCGGCGCCGAGATCGCCGGCAACTGGCCGCCCGCGTGGGTCGCGTACCTGACCGGCACCCTGAAGGCAGGCGGCTACACCGACGTGCACTTCGTCGACGCGATGACGCACCACCTCGACGACGACCAGGTGCGCGCGAAGATCGCCGAACTGAAGCCCGACATCGTCGGCCTGACCGCGATCACGCCAGCGATCTACAAGGCCGAGCGGCTGCTGCAGATCGCCAAGGAGGTGAACCCGGCGATCGTCACGGTGCTCGGCGGCATCCACGGCACCTTCATGTACCCGCAGGTGCTGAAGGAAGCGCCGTGGATCGACGCCGTCGTGCGCGGCGAGGGCGAGCAGGTGTTCCTGAACCTCGTGCGCGCCGTCGGCGACGGCACCTGGGCGCGCGACCGCGGCGCGGTGCGCGGCATCGCGTACCTCGACACGAGCCGGGGCGAGGCCGGCAAGGTCGTCGCCACCGCCGCCGAGCCGCCGATCGAGGACCTCGACCGCATCACGCCCGACTGGTCGATCCTCGAGTGGGACAAGTACATCTACATCCCGATGAACCGGCGGGTGGCGATCCCCAACTTCGCGCGCGGCTGCCCGTTCACCTGCAGCTTCTGCAGCCAGTGGAAGTTCTGGCGCGACTACCGCATCCGCGACCCGAAGAAGGTCGTCGACGAGATCGAGAAGCTGGTCAAGGAGCACGACGTCGGCTTCTTCATCCTCGCCGACGAGGAGCCGACGATCCACCGCAGGAAGTTCATCCAGTTCTGCGAGGCGCTGATCGAGCGCAAGCTCGACGTGCTGTGGGGCATCAACACGCGCGTGACCGACATCCTGCGCGACGAGAAGCTGCTGCCGCTGTTCCGCAAGGCCGGGCTGATCCACGTCAGCCTCGGCACCGAGGCGGCGGCGCAGCTCAAGCTCGACCGCTTCAACAAGGAGACGACGATCGCGCAGAACAAGAAGGCGATCCAGCTGCTGAAGGACGCCGGCATCGTCACCGAGGCGCAGTTCATCGTCGGCCTCGAGAACGAGACCGCCGAGACGCTCGAGGAGACGTACCAGATGGCGCGCGACTGGAACCCCGACATGGCCAACTGGGCGATGTACACGCCATGGCCGTTCTCGGACCTGTTCCAGGAGCTCGGCGACAAGGTCGAGGTGTTCGACTTCGAGAAGTACAACTTCGTCACGCCGATCATGAAGCCCGACGCGATGGACCGCGCCGAGCTGCTCGACCGCGTGATGCACAACTACCGCCGCTTCTTCATGAACAAGGCGTTCTTCCAGTACCCCTGGACGAAGGACAAGGAGCGCCGTGCGTACCTGATGGGGTGCCTCAAGGCCTTCGCCAAGAGCGGCATGCAGCGCACCTTCTACGACCTCGGCCGCGTCGGTTACTGGGGTCCGCAGAGCAAGAAGAAGGTCGACTTCAAGTTCGCCGACCCGCGCGTGCACGAGCGACCCGACGCGCAGGCGATCGCCGCGGCCGACGAGGGCTGGGTCACGATGCACGGGCCGAAGATCGAGATGAAGAAGCGCAAGAAGGGCGAGGAGATCGCTGCGGCGGCGCTCGCGGCGATGGAGGCTTCGGCCTGCGGCGGCGGCAAGGACCAGTTGAGCGACGCCGAGATGGACGCGCTGGACCGGCGCGCGCCGGCCTGAGCGCGCGCGGGCCGGTCGTGGCCTCCGTGCTCGAGCACGCCGCCGTCGCACGCATCGGGCCGAACGCGATCACGCGCGTGGCCGAGGTGCTGCGCGAGCGGGTGGGCGCCGACGGCGCGGCGCGGCTGTTCAGCCTCGCCGGGCTCGCCGCCTACGTCGAGCGCCCGCCGCAGGCGATGGTCGACGAAGCCGAGGTCACACAGCTGCACGCCGTGCTGCGCGCGTCGCTCGGCGCCGCGGCCGCGGCGCGGGTCGCGCGCGAGGCCGGCACGCGCACCGGCGACTACCTGCTCGCGCACCGCATCCCGAAGCCGGTGCAGGCGCTGCTGAAGATGCTGCCAGCGACGCTGGCCGCGCGCGTGCTGCTCGGCGCGATCACCCGCCACGCATGGACGTTCGCCGGCAGCGGCGAGTTCGTCGCCGAGGCCGGGCGCCCGGTGCGGCTCGCGATCCGCGACAACCCGATGTGCCGCGGCCTCGCCAGCGACGTGCCCGCGTGCGACTTCTACGCCGCGACGTTCGAGCGGCTGTTCCGCGCGCTGGTGCACCCGCGCGCGAGCGTCGTCGAGACCGCCTGCGAGGCCTGCGGCGACGACGCGTGCCATTTCGCGGTGCGGTGGTGACCCACAGGAGAAAGGCCGAGCCCGTCGCGGCATGAGCCGTCTGGCCAGTTCGTGCCTGGCTGCGCCGGTTTCAGGTGGATGACTGGGTACAGACGCTGGCGGAGAGCCCCGGCAGCAAAGACTTTACGAGGCACGCCACAACCGCCACTGGCCGTTCGGCAACCCTTCGACAAAACGAACTTCCAGGTGCCAACGCGGCACCGTCACCGCTGCCGCGCCGATGCCAGGCAACGGCTGCCCGATGAACGCTTCGCGCACGGCATCGACCAGGGCATCAGCCGCGTCGGGGTCGAGCGGTTCGAGCGCGGCGACATGGCCCGTGGCATCGACGCGAACTGCGAGGTGCAGCACTGTCACCGGACCGGGCATCGCCACGTCGGGCACCGCCAGCACGAAGCCCGATTCCCCGGCGGTGACCTCGGCCGATGAATCTTCGCGGACGGCTTCGGACACCACGCGGTCGGGTGGCCGGGTGGTGACAGCCTCGCCCCCCGCACCTTCTGCACCGATCGTGGCGCCCCGCGGGACCTCTGCGGGACCGGCTTTCGGAGTCTCCGCCGTCGACGGGCGCTGGGGGCGCGCATCGACCGCGTCGTGCGGTTTGCCGGCAGCAGCTGGCGTCGCGATGGCCAGGTGTCGCACCTCGAGCGGCATGCGCGCCGCAGGATCGGGCACGACCGCCACTGTGCCTGGCGCGGGCACCAGCGCGATAGCCGCCGCGTGCAGTGCGAGCGCGCTCAGCAGACTCCACGCCCAGGGGTCTGGCGCATGGGCAGACGCCCGTCGCCAGACAGACCCGCCAGGGTCATTCCTCGATGGCGAGCTCACGCCACGAGAGCCGGCGAGCCGTGCCACCGGGCAGCGAGACCGGCACCGGTGATACGACGGTGCGGTCGTTCGACAGCCGCGTCAGTGCGCGGATGCCACCGCCTTCGAGCCGCACGACGGTCGGACGGGTGGCCAGCGCGTTGCCGAGCGCCACGCTGGCGACGCCAGTGGCGGTTGCCACCGGCGCGCCGGTGCGGTAGTCGAAGAAGTTGATGTAGCTCTTTCCGCCGACGCTGCACGCGCTCTGTTCAGGGATGTTGGTCGTCATCACAAGGGTGCCGAGCACCAGCTGCGGGTCGGTGTTGGCCCGCTCGCGCGTCAGCGGCAAGTCGATGTACCAGCCGTCATGGGTGGCAAAGTCGACCACATGATGGCTGCCGGTGCGCACTTCCTGGCCCGGTGTGCAGATCGTCGCACTGCTGGGGCAGGTGCCGGCAGACAGCGTTTGATTGACGAACGTCGGCAGGGTGCGCGGGTTGTGGTGGGTCGTGCCGTCGAGCGGGTCCTCGATCGCATAGATGCTCTGGGGGCTGTCGTCCGTGAGATCGGGCGTACCCAGATAGCGGCCGGTACCCACGAAGACCACGGCCCGGCCCGCGACCAGGCCGAGTTCGGGACGCGCCGTGAGCGGCTGCACGTTACCGGCTGGGCCACGCAGCGTGGCCAGCAGGTGGGCATCGTGGCCCGCGGGGTCGATGTCGCCGTTGACGTCGAAGCGCCACAGGTTGCCGTCGTTGTCGCCGCCGTAGACCCGCTTGACGGTGTTGTCGACGTCGGGTTTGTCGACCCAGCTGCGCACGTGCGCCAGGCCGCTGCCAGTGCTCGTGGTGATGGTGCGGATCAGCACGCCGGTTTTGGCGTCGACGATGAACAGCCGGCTCGCCCCCGTGTGGTTGTAGCCGGAGCCGAAGATCACGACCCAGGTGCCGTCCTTGAGCTTGGTGATGTCTGGGCGGCCAAAGGTCAGGCCGAGATTCGGATGCGTGAATTCCCACAGCACCTTCGGTGACGCCGGATCGGTGACGTCGAGGGCATAGTAGCCGCGGCCGCCGGCACCGAGCCCACCGACGAGGATGGTGCGCCACGCGCCATCGATCTGGACGTCGCCCGCCGTCGGGGTGGCGTCGACGTAGAACTGGTGGCGGTTGGCGTAGTCCTTGTCGGCGAGCCGGTACAGCTTGGGCAGCACCATGCTCGGCACGAAGGCCCATTCCTCGACGCCGGTGTCGGCGTTGAATGCATGCAGCATGCCGTCGTTGGCGCCCACGTAGACCATGCCCTGGCGCGTCATCATGCTCGTCTTGAACGCCGAGTAGCCCGGGTCGGCGTAGTTGAACATCGGCTTGCCGACGAAAACCGCTTCGGAGTTGACGATGTCGCCGAGCAGGTGCGCACGCTTGCGGAAGGGCTTGTCGAGCTGCGTGGCCTCGCCCTCGTCGGTGCGCACGCCGCGCAAAAAATTGACCAGCCGCTCGCCGGCCGCCGCGCTCTGCACCGAAGGGGGCAGGCAGGTGCTGCCGAAAGTGCAGAACTGGCTCAAAGCCTGCCCCGGCGCCGTGATGTGCGCCAGGCCGAAGTAGGCCCGTTCGGTCGCCGTCAGGTGATCCCAGTCGAACGGGCGCCGGCCCGTCGACGTGTTCGAGGGGTCGTGCATGAAGAGGGTGCGGCTGGAGTTGCCGTCGAGCAGATCGCGCGCCGACCAGTCGCTGTCCAGCGGCAGCTTCTCGCCCGTCGTCGGATCGACCTCGTCCTTGGTCAGGATCTCGCCGGTGGTGGCGCTGATCTGGCGGCCGAGCAGCTCGCCCGACCACTCGTTGGTGACGTAGCGCGACAGGTACAGGAAGTTGTCGCCGGCCGAGATGTTCGGGTTGCTCGTCGTCGCGGCAGCCGCTGCGCCCTTGACGCGGTCGATCTGTGCCAGTGCATTCGACAGGCCCGTGTACAGCGACGCCGGGTCGGTGGCGGCGAAGTAAGTGCCACGGCCATTGACGGCGGCGTGCCACATGTCGTCGATCGCCGTCTCGGTGTTGTTGACCGGGGCCGGCCAGGTGCACACGGTGCCGGCGGCCTGCCAACTGCAAATACCGGCTGCAGGATTCGCCGTGGTGCCGTTGGCGACCGCATGGTAGTCGCCGCCGGTCGCGGTGCGGTAATTCGGGTCGTACAGCATGTAGCCCGGCGCGCCGAGTCCCAGAGTGAACGTCGTCATGTGCTGGTGCGGCGCGGCGTCGTCGCCGGCGGTGGGCACGTTGTTTTCGCACAGGTCGACGCCGCCAGGACCGGCGCAGTTGCTGAGCTCGGGCGTGCGCAGGTCGGTCAGGTAGTAATACGCGGCAACGTCCGACAACGAATTCGACGTGTTGGTGCCATCGCGGTACGGCCGGTCTAGCGAGCTATCGACATCGCCGATCGCGTCGGAGCCATTGATCCTCCGCGGTGTCGCCGTCTCGTTCCAATAGCCGTCAGTCGACAGCAGCGTGAAGTTCTGCTGACACGACACCATCATCGGATCCACAACGGTGGACCCATTGAGGGTCTGGCCGTTGAGCTGCCCGGCGTACAGCCGGCCGGCACGCGACAGCGCAGTGCGCAGTGGCGTCGAACCGCTCGGTCTGGCAGCGCGCAGTTTGTCGAACCAGTTGAACTTGTGCGTGCCATCGAACGTGTCGAGGTTGAGAAAGTCGCTGCCGGTGGCGTTGTTGATGCTCAGGTAGCCAAGGCGGAATTGGTCGGAGACGGGCGCAAACGCGATGCTGGCCGACGTCTTCATCATTTGCATGCGCGTGCGGTAGTACGTCCACCAGTTCGCGAAGTTGGTCATTTCTTCTTCGTAGGTGCACGTGCCACCGGCGCAGTCGGTGCGCGTCGGGGCTTTCGGGTAGCTGGTGACCGACGGGACGATGTCGATACGCTCGAAACGGCCGGCGAAACCGGCTGGCGTCCCGGGGATTTCCGGAGTGGGCGCAACGTAGCCCGAAAACACCGGCGTCGTCGGATTGGTGCCGAAACAGGCGCCGGTGCGCGTGAAACTCACCGCGTAGCTGATGTTGCCGGCGGCCACTGGCGCGGTGATCGTCACCGTGCGTCCGCCGTTCGTGGTGATCGCCGTGTATCCGGTACCCTTACCGTTGATCCGATCACGGATCGAATTGCCAAGCGCATCGCGGTTATTCGTGGTGACGGTGTTCGACGCCAGCAGATTGACGCCGTTGACGGTCACGGCGCTGACCGTGACGTTGCAGCTCAGGCTGTTGATCGTGAACGTCGCCTTCGCCCCCGAGCCCGGCGTGGCCGGTACGGGAGCGGTGCCAGGTGTCGCGAACTTCGTCGGGTAGCGCACTTGGTTGTATGTCGCAGTGCGCACGGCCTGGCAGGAACCGGCGGCTGGCGTCGCGGCGCGCGCGTTGGCGTCGCTGTTGCACCAGCGCACGTAGGCCGGCACCGGGTGGGTGGCCGACGCGGTCGCCTGGCAGTTGCGCAGCGTCGTGTCGGTGCAGTACTCGCCGGGCACGATCGTGTAGTAGTGCGGGCCGAATGTGCGCCACTGCGTCGTCGCCGCGTTGGGTGCGCCGACGGCGATCAGCCCGGTGCCAATGGCCACCGTGGGGCGGTACGTCGTGTAGCTCTTGCCGTTGACGGTGCCCGGCAGCACGTAGTTGCCGTTGCGCAGGCAGTCGGTGTAGGTGGTGTCGGTGCACCAGGCCGTGTCGGGGAACTGCGTCAGCAGGTTGATCGACGACGTGAACTGGACGTTGTAGTGGTCGTTGCGGACGCTGGTCCACCCGGCCGTGTTCGACGCCGTCATGCTCGGGTATGGGTTGCCGTTGGCGTCCAGCGGCGGCTGATAGCGCACCGCAGGGTTGTAGGCGACGCCGTTGAACGCGCTGGCCAGGTACGGTGGATGACCGCGCCAGGTACCAAAAACCGGGTTCGAGGCGAAGTTGCTGCTGCGCCAGCAGGCGTTGCTGCCGCTGCCGCTGCCCGCGTCGTTTTGGCAGCAAGCACGGTTCCAGGTTCCGCTGTTCGTCGCCGTCGCGCCGCCGGCGCGGCAGAAGTTGTCGTTGACCCAGTCGGGCATGTAGTCCCAGTCCATGCTGCCCGAGTCGTCGAGGATGAACAGCATGTTGGGCTTGACGGATGCGCCCGCCGACGTGACCAGTGGAACCGGCGAGATGTCGACCGCGCTTGCGGGTATTCCGGCGCCGACCAGCACGAGGCCGGCCAGCGCCGTGACGGCATACCTGTCAATCTGGCGCAAGACGTTCATGGTGTCCTCAAATGTCGTTCTCGGGCCGTTGTGCGTTGCATCACATCGCGACGACGACCTGCACGTAGCTCAGCGTGTTGCGCGGGCCACTGACCCGCGCCGTGATGCGGTAGTACTGCTGCTGCGGTGCACTGAAGGCGGGGCTGAGCGCCGTCTGGCTGTTGCCTTCGTTCTTCGTCAGCGGCGACGTTTCGCAGCGTGCGCCGGCCAGCGGATCGCCGACCGAGTTGCACAGCCGGTGAATCACGAATGCAACGGTGTTGCCGGCGGCATCGGGAGGCAGCACGTTGACCCGGTTGGAGCCGACGAGGACCTGCTGCCAGAAGTCTTCCCACGACTGGCCGGGCCCCGGATCCTCGCGGCGTGCGAAGTAGCCGAGCTCGCCACCGGCGGCATCGCGTGACTGGTGCAGTGTCGTACCGGTGTTGTTGTTCTCGAGCCAGGCGATCGCCGTCTCGATGCCGACGTCGGCCGACTGCGTGGCAGCCTGCTGGAATGCGAGGTTGCCGGCGATGCGGTTGCTCGTGAACACCGAGCGCAGCAGGCTCAGCCCAGCGAGCGTCATGCCGATCAGCACGACGAGAGCCACCAGCAGCACGATACCCTGCTGGCGCAGCGGCGGCGCGGCGCGCCGGCGGTAGAGCGGGGCGGGGGTCAGCATCCGGACTGCACTCCTTGCCAAGCCATGTTGCGCAGCGGCACCGTCGTCTCGTAGGTCCGGTAGCGGTAGCGCTGCCAGTCGGGGAGATCGCCCAGGTCGATCGCGGCGTTCGCATCGGCGCTGCCGGCCCAGGCGGGAGAAGCCGTCGTGACGGCCTCTTTCTCGAATTGCGCACTACGCGCCACGAGTGCCAGCCGCAGCGCCGAGGTGCGCGCCCAGGCGCAGGCACTGCCGGGCGTCGTGCGGTCGTAGACGTCAACCACGCCGTCCATCGACGCCGAACTGTCGCGCCCGTATTGCGCGCGCAGGCTGACCACGTTGCTGCTGACCGGAACCCACACGCTGCGGTCACTGGCCAGGTCCGGATCCATGCAGTCGGCCGCCATGTGATCGCACACGGTCAGGTTGCCGTCGCGCACCGCGTAAACGAGCACGCGCGGGGCCGGACCGAGATTGAACAGCGTGCCATTGGCCATGCCCGCGATACCGGTGCCCACCGTGACGTACGGCGGCGAAACCGTGACGGCGGTCACCGCCTCCGCGGTCAAGGTGCAGGGCGCGGGCCGCGACGCCGGAGCCGCGAGCACGATGTCACCGGCGCGAAACGCCGTCGGGGTCGCGACAGCGTAGGTGTCGGTGGACGGCTGCAGGTTGATGCGGTCGCCCTCGGGTGACCCCGCGCTGCTGCCGTAGACGATGAGCAGCGTATCCGTGTTCGCGTCACCGGCGGGCACGCCTGGATGGTTGATGGTCACGGGCCCCATCGCGGGCACGCTGCGACCCCCCGGCAGCGCAATGTCACAGCCGATGAAGGCAAAGGCGCTGGCACCGTAGCCGGCCTGGCGAAGGTCGCGCTGCAGCGCCGCGAGGGCGATCGCCCCGTTGATCTGTGCGTCGTCGCCACCGAGCGTCGTGCGCTTCGATCCCTCGGACACTTGGAACACCTGCAGGATCACGATGACGGCGACCATGCCGAGCACGATGCCGACGAGCAGCTCGACCAGCGTGATCCCCGTCTGGGCACGCCGCGGCAGGCTGGGTGTGCAGGTCACGGCCGGCTCCTTACTTGATGCGGGTGACCACGGTCAGACTGTGCGGCGGGTCCCCGGCCGGTTCCTGCGGCGGCTTCCAGCGCAGTGTGATTGTCACCAGGCTGCTTGGCTCCGACGGCGGGGTACCGCCGCCCTCGATCGACTCGACGGTCACCTCGGGCGGGTTGTCGGCGGCGCCGGGCAGCATCGCGGCGACGCTCGCCAGCCACTGTCCGTAACCGTCACCGCCGGTCGCAAAGTTCTCGCTGAGCGTCTCGAACTTGCGGTCCGTGACCCACATGCGGCCGACCAGGTCGTTGGCCAGCAGCGTCGCGTCGGCACGGTACTTGGCCTTGGTCGACTGCTGCACTGACGCGGCCTGCAGCCCGACGATGGTCAGCACGCCCAGCGAGAAGACCAGCACCGCGATCAGCACCTCGATCAGCATGAAGCCGGCCTGCGGCCGCAGTCGATGCGATGGACTCATGTCAGCACCCTTGGGGATCGGGCAGCGCGAACTTCGGGTTGCACATGCGGATCTGGCCCGCTGGCGAGACAACGATGCGCAGGCACGCAACCTCGCCGCCGGCGGTGGCGCAGTCGCCGGCCGCGGGGGCCGTGACGTCGATCGTGATGTCGCCCGCCGGCACCGGGGTCACACGACCCAGACCGTTGAACACCAGCGTCGCTTCGGAGGCGGTCACCTGCGTCATGGCGGCGGACTCCGCGCCCGGCCGCGTGTGCAGGATGCGCGGCGCCACGGTGTCGGATGGTTCGGCGCTGCACGCACCTTCGACGGCATCGGGCTCGTTGGCCGGATCCAGGTTGACGACCCAACTCGCGCCAGCAGCGTCGATGACACAGCTGTCGCCCAGAGAGTCGACGAGCTGGAAACGGACGCGCGCGTTACGCGCGACGGCCTCGGCTTTGGCCATCTGCAGGCCGGCGAGCAGCGACTCGGCGGTCGTGCGCACGCGGCTGTTCGTCAGCCAGGTCGAGAAGCCCGGAGCGCCCAGCGCGAGGATGATGGCCAGCAGCGTCAGGCCGACCAGCACCTCGATCAGCGTCATGCCCCGTGCTGCAGGCCGCCGCCGGCTCAGCATACGCCGCCCCTTCGCGTGACCCAGCAGTTGTTCGGCGAGGGCGTCGACCAGCCGTCGGGCACGCTCGCCGTCGTCTTCTGGCCGGCCTGGTTGACCGTGAAGGTGAACCCGGCCATCGCGCCCTTGCCCTGCGCGCGCAGCGTGTAGCCGCTGGCGTCGGCGGCGGTGCACTGGAAGTCGAACACCCGGCTCGTCGTCGTGTCCACAGCGCAGGCAGGCGCGCCGGCGTAGGTGCGGTTGTCCTGGAAGAACTGCTCCAGCCGCACCTGCAGCGCGCCGAGCTGCGACGTGGCCTCGGGAATGCGACCGCGGATCACGTAATCGCGATACGAAGGCAGCGCGACGGCGGCGAGGATCGCGACGATGGCCACCGTGATCATGACCTCGATCAACGTGAAGCCCCGTGTCGACCGGCGGCGGAGGTGGGCGAAGTCGATGTGCAGCGGGCGCATGGCAGTCGGTCGTCCTGTGCGGCGGGTCATCGGTCCCGACCTGCCAACGGCCCCATCCCAGAGGGGCGCCGGCAGGTGGCTCGTACTCGGCATTGTCGGAACGCCCCTCGCGCCGATGAGGCAAAAATGCACTGTCAAAACGCCGCTTTCGATGGCCGGCCGGTGATCGGCGACGAACGGACAGCGCACTGGCGACCGGCGGTTGCCCCGGGGCGACGAACGGCGTCGGGCATACTCGGCCACGTCAACGCCAGGCGGGACGCAGCCTTGGTTCCACCCCGCACCATCAGCCTCATCGGCATGCCCGGCGGCGGCAAGTCCACCGTCGGGCGGCACCTCGCAAGGCAGCTGGGGCTGCCGTTTCGCGACACCGACCACGAGATCGAGTCGGTCATCGGCTGCACGATCCGTGACTTCTTCGCGTCGCACGGCGAGGCGGCGTTCCGCGACCTCGAGCAGGAGGCGGTCGACGTGCTGACGCAGGGCAAGCCCAGCGTGCTGGCCACCGGTGGCGGCGTCGTGCTGCGCGAGGCCAACCGGCGCGCGCTGCGCGAGCGCACGACGGTGATCTACCTGCGCTCGACGCCCGAGGAGCTGGTGCGCCGGCTACGCCACGACACGCAGCGCCCGCTGCTGCAAGGCGGCGACCCGCTGCTCAAGCTGCGCCAGCTGTACCGCGAGCGCGACCCGCTGTACCGGCGCACCGCGCACTACACGATCGACACCGGGCGTCCGTCGGTGTCGGCGCTGGTGCACATGATCCTGATGCAGCTCGAGCTGGCCGGTCTGGTCGACCCGGCGCGCGTGCCGTCGCCGATCAACGCGCCGCGCACGCCCCGCGGCGGCGGCGACGAGCCCGAGGGTCGCTGAACGTCGCGTTGGGGCGCAAGGCGCCCGTACACTCGGCGCCATGTCCACCGACTCCCACGCTTGCGGCCGCATCGCGCCGGCAGTGCGCGTGCCGATCGCGCTCGGCGAGCGCAGCTACGACATCCTGATCGGCGAGCGCGTGCTCGACGATCCCGCGTCGTACGAGGGCCTGCCGCGCGCAGCCACCGCGGTCGTCGTCAGCAACCCGACCGTGTCGGCACTGCACGGCGCGCGGCTGCACGCGCAGCTCGAGGGCCGCTACGCGCGCGTGCTGCACGTCGACCTGCCCGACGGCGAGCAGTACAAGGACTGGACCTCGCTGAACCTGATTTTCGACCACCTGCTCGTCCACGCCTGCGACCGCAAGACGGTGCTGTTCGCGCTCGGCGGCGGCGTGATCGGCGACGTCGCGGGCTTCGCCGCGGCGTGCTACATGCGCGGCGTGCCGTTCGTGCAGGTGCCGACGACGCTGCTCGCGCAGGTCGACTCGTCGGTTGGCGGCAAGACGGCGATCAACCACCCGCGCGGCAAGAACATGATCGGCGCGTTCTACCAGCCGCGGCGCGTGCTGGCCGACCTGTCGGTGCTCGACACGCTGCCCGAGCGCGAGCTCAGCGCCGGCCTGGCCGAAGTGATCAAGTACGGCCCGATCGCCGACGCCGCGTTCCTCGACTGGGTCGAGGCCAACCTCGATGCGCTGCTCGCGCGCGACAAGGCGGCGCTCGCGCACGCGGTGCGCCGCTCGTGCGAGATCAAGGCGGCGGTGGTCGGCGCCGACGAGCGCGAGAGCGGGCTGCGCGCGATCCTGAACTTCGGCCACACCTTCGGCCACGCGATCGAGGCGGCGCTCGGCTACGGCCAGTGGCTGCACGGCGAGGCGGTGGGCTGCGGCATGGTGATGGCCGCCGACCTGTCGGCGCGCCTCGGGCTCGTGCCGACTGCGTTCGTCGAGCGCATGCGCCGCGTCGTCGCGCGTGCGCGGCTGCCGGTCGCGGCGCCGGCTGCGATCGGCGTCGAGCGCTTCGTCGAACTGATGCGCGTCGACAAGAAGGCCGAGGGCGGCGAGATCCGCTTCGTGCTGATCGAGGCCGACGGCGGCCAGGTCGGCCGTGCGGTGCAGCGCCCGGCGCCCGACGCCGCGGTGCGCGCGACGATCGCCGCCTGCAGCGCGTGAGCGGTCACGCCGGCGCACTGGCCCCTTACGCGTGCGACCCGGCGCGCTCGCGCGGGCGCCGCCACGCCGAGCCGCCGGCGCCGACGCGCAACGACCACCAGCGCGACCGCGACCGCATCGTGCACAGCACGGCGTTCCGCCGGCTGGTCTACAAGACGCAGGTCTTCCTGAACCACGAGGGCGACCTGTTTCGCACGCGGCTGACGCACTCGCTCGAGGTCGCGCAGCTCGGCCGCTCGATCGCGCGCACGCTGCGGCTCAACGAGGATCTCGTCGAGGCCATCGCGCTGGCGCACGACCTCGGCCACACGCCGTTCGGCCACGCCGGGCAGGACGCGCTCGACGAGTGCCTGCGCGGCCATGGCGGCTTCGAGCACAACCTGCAGAGCCTGCGCGTCGTCGACCGCCTCGAGCAGCGCTACCCCGACTTCGACGGGCTGAACCTCACGTTCGAGACGCGCGAGGGCATCCTCAAGCACTGCACGCGCCGCCGCGCCGAGGAGCTCGACGCGCGCGAGCCCGGCGGCGTCGCGCGCCGTTTCCTCGAGGGCACACAGCCCTCGCTCGAAGCGCAGCTGGTCAACGTCGCCGACGAGATCGCGTACAGCGCGCACGACATCGACGACGGCGTGCGCTCGGGGCTGCTGACGCTCGAGCAGCTCGAGGCGGTGCCGCTGGTGGCGCGCTATCTCGCCGCGGCGCGCGCCGATCATCCGCGGCTCGCCGGGCGACGGCTGCTGTTCGAGACGATCCGCCGGCTGCTGTCGCAGCTCGTCTACGACGTCATCGACCACACCGGCGAGCGCCTGCGGCAACTGGCGCCGGTCGACGCCGATGCCGCGCGCCGCGCGCCGCCGCTGGTGGGTTTCGGCGAGGCGACGCGCGCCGAAGTCGTCGCCCTCAAGCGCTTCCTGTTCCAGGCGCTGTACCGCCACCCCCAGGTGGTCGCGAAGACCAATGCCGGGCGCCAGGTGGTGCGCGAACTCTATGCCGCCTATCTGGCGGCGCCGTCCGAGATGCCGGCCGACTACGCGCAGGCGGTCGACCTGCCGCGCGCCGTGGCCGACTACATCGCCGGCATGACGGACCGCTTCGCACTGCGCGAGCACCAGCGGCTGACCGGCCGCGCCGTGTTCGCCGACGCCTGACGGGAGGCGGTGATGGCGCGGCTGCGGCGGCTGGCGGTCGGCGGCGTGCCGCACCTCGTGTTGCAGCGCGGCCACGACGGCAAGGCGGTGTTCGCCGACGACGTCGACCGCCAGGCCTACCTGCATGCACTTGGCGAGGTGCTGCGCGCGCACGGCGTGCTGCTGTACGGCTACGCGCTGCTCGACGCCGAGGCCTGGCTCGTCGTGCAGCCCGACGCCGCCGAGGGCCTGAGCCGTGCGATGCAGGCGCTCGGGCGACGCTTCGTCGCGGCGGTCAACCGCCGGCACGGGCGCAGCGGCACGCTGTGGGACGGTCGCTACCGCGCGACCGTGATCGATCCGGCAACGCAACTGGCCGACGTGCTGGTGCACGTCGAGACCAAGCCGGTCGACGCCGGGTTGACCGCGACCGCTGCGCAGTGGCCCTGGTCCAGTGCCGCGCACCACGTCGGCCAGCAGCGCGACCCGCTGCTGGCCGATCCCCCCCCGCTGTGGGCGCTGGGCAACACGCCCTTCGAGCGCGAGATGGCGTGGCGGCGCCGTCTCGACGCGGGCCTTGCGCTGGCGCAGCGGCGGGCCATCGACGACGCGGCGCGGCACGGCTGGGCCCTCGGCCCGCCGTCGTTCCTCGCGCTGGTCGAGCAGCAGGCGGGGCGACCGGTGACGCGGCGCCGCCGTGGCCGTCCGCCGCGCGCGGTGGCGCCCGCAGGCGCGGCATCGCGCTGAATCCTCGGCCCGCGCCGACCGTTCGTCGTGCGGCGCGGGTCGGTCCACGGCATCGTTCCTGCTTGTCCTTGGCGTCTGCGGTTGGCGGGTCGAGCACGATCGTGCGTACCTGAGACCTCTCCGTCCCCAATTTATTGAATGATCAGGTGCGCTGCTTATTTAATAACTCCGACCCCATTTAATTTGGCTTGCGGTTCATGTTGCGCTGCATTAGGCTTGCGGACCCTGCCCGATCGCACCGAACGGAGGCTGCCATGCGTCACCTCAATGCCGGGGCCGATGCCCCGCTGTCCGCCGACGACGAACGCGCCGCGCTGGCGCGCGGCGGCCTGTACGACCCGGCGCACGAACACGACGCGTGCGGCGTCGGTTTCGTCGCCCACATCAAAGGTGAGCGCTCGCACCCGATCATCGAGCAGGGCCTGAAGATCCTCGAGAACCTCGACCACCGCGGCGCGGTGGGCGCCGACAAGCTGATGGGCGACGGCGCGGGCATCCTGATCCAGATCCCCGACGAGCTGTACCGTGCCGAGATGGCGGCGCGGGGCGTCGAGCTGCCGCCGCCGGGCGAGTACGGCGTCGGCATGATCTTCTTACCCAAGGAACACGCGTCGCGGCTGGCCTGCGAGCAGGAGCTCGAGCGCGCCGTCAAGGCCGAGGGCCAGGTGCTCCTCGGCTGGCGCGACGTGCCCGTCGACCGCGAGATGCCGATGAGCCCGGCGGTGCGCGCGAAGGAGCCGGTGATCCACCAGATCTTCATCGGCCGCGGCGCCGACGTCATCGTCCCCGACGCGCTCGAGCGCAAGCTGTACGTGATCCGCAAGACCGCGAGCGCCGCGATCCAGCGCCTGAAGCTCACGCACAGCCGCGAGTACTACGTGCCGAGCATGAGCTGCCGCACCGTCATCTACAAGGGGCTGCTGCTGGCGAACCAGGTCGGCCAGTACTACCGCGACCTGCAGGACCCGCGCGCCGTCTCGGCGCTCGCGCTCGTGCACCAGCGCTTCTCGACCAACACGTTCCCCGAGTGGCCGCTCGCGCACCCGTACCGGATGGTCGCGCACAACGGCGAGATCAACACCGTCAAGGGCAACTTCAACTGGATGCGCGCGCGCGAGGGCGTGATGAAGTCGCCCGTGCTCGGCGACGACCTGAAGAAGCTCTACCCGATCAGCTTCGAGGGCCAGAGCGACACCGCCACGTTCGACAACGCGCTCGAGCTGCTCGTGATGGCCGGCTACCCGCTCGCGCACGCGGCGATGATGATGATCCCCGAGGCCTGGGAGAACCACGAGCTGATGGACGAGCGCCGCCGCGCGTTCTACGAGTACCACGCGGCGATGATCGAGCCATGGGACGGTCCGGCGGCGATGGTCTTCACCGACGGCAAGCAGATCGGCGCGACGCTCGACCGCAACGGCCTGCGCCCCGCGCGCTACTGCGTGACCGACGACGACCTCGTCGTGATGGCCAGCGAGTCGGGCGTGCTGCCGATCCCCGAGAGCAAGATCGTCAAGAAGTGGCGGCTGCAGCCGGGCAAGATGTTCCTGATCGACTTCGAGCAGGGGCGCATCGTCGACGACGAGGAGCTGAAGAACCAGTTTGCGTCGGCGCGCCCGTACCGGCAGTGGATCGAGAACGTGCGCATCAAGCTCGACGACGTGCCGCACCCCGACAGCGCGCCGCTGCCGTTCACCGAGACGCTGCTCGACCGTCAGCAGGCATTCGGCTACACGCAGGAGGACCTCAAGTTCCTGATGAGCCCGATGGCCGCCGCCGGCGAGGAAGCGGTGGGCTCGATGGGCAACGATTCGCCGCTGGCGGTGCTGTCGGACCGCAGCAAGCCGCTGTACAACTACTTCAAGCAGCTGTTCGCGCAGGTCACGAACCCGCCGATCGACCCGATCCGCGAGGCGATCGTGATGAGCCTGAACAGCTTCATCGGGCCGAAGCCGAACCTGCTCGACATCAACGCCGTCAACCCGCCGATGCGGCTCGAGGTGTCGCAGCCGGTGCTCGACTTCGACGACATGGCGCGTCTGCGCGCGATCGAGAAGATCACGCACGGCAAGTTCAAGTCGTACGAGCTGAACATCGTCTACCCGCTGGCCTGGGGCTGCGAGGGCATCGAGGCCAAGCTCGCGTCGCTGTGCGCCGAGGCGCAGGACGCGCTGGCCAGCGGCCACAACATCCTGATCATCACCGACCGCCGCATGGACCGCGACCACGTCGCGATCCCGGCGCTGCTCGCGCTGTCGGCCGTCCACCACCACCTCGTGCGTGAGGGCCTGCGCACGACGGCCGGCCTCGTCGTCGAGACCGGCTCGGCGCGCGAGGTGCACCACTTCGCCGTGCTCGCCGGCTACGGCGCCGAGGCCGTGCACCCGTACCTCGCGCTCGAGACGCTGGTCGCGATGCACCAGGATCTGCCCGGCGACCTGAAGCCCGAGAAGGCGATCGCCAACTACATCAAGGCGGTCGGCAAGGGGCTGTCGAAGATCATGTCCAAGATGGGCATCAGCACGTACATGTCGTACTGCGGCGCCCAGATCTTCGAGGCCATCGGCCTGCAGAAAGAGTTCGTCGACAAGTACTTCCGCGGCACCGCGAGCCAGGTCGGCGGCATCGGCGTGTTCGAGGTCGCCGAAGAGGCGATCCGCCTGCACAAGGCCGCGTTCGGCAACGACCCGGTGCTCGCCCAGATGCTCGACGCTGGCGGCGAGTACGCCTGGCGCGTGCGCGGCGAGGAGCACATGTGGACGCCCGACGCGATCGCGAAGCTGCAGCACAGCACGCGTGCCGGCAAGTTCGAGACCTACAAGGAATACGCGCAGCTCATCAACGACCAGAGCCGCCGCCACATGACGCTGCGCGGCCTGTTCGAGTTCAAGCTCGACCCGAGCAAGGCCATCCCGATCGAAGAGGTCGAGCCCGCCAGCGAGATCGTCAAGCGCTTCGCCACCGGCGCGATGTCGCTCGGCTCGATCTCGACCGAGGCGCACACGACGCTCGCGATCGCGATGAACCGCATCGGCGGCAAGAGCAACACCGGCGAGGGCGGCGAGGATCCGGCGCGCTACCGCAACGAGCTCAAGGGCATCCCGATCAAGGCCGGCACCAAGGTCAGCGACGTGCTCGGCAAGCACGTCATCGAGGCCGACTACGAGCTCAAGGACGGCGACAGCCTGCGCTCGAAGATCAAGCAGGTGGCGTCGGGGCGCTTCGGCGTCACGACCGAGTACCTCGTCAGCGCCGACCAGATCCAGATCAAGATGGCGCAGGGCGCGAAGCCCGGCGAGGGTGGCCAGCTGCCTGGCGGCAAGGTCAGCGAGTACATCGGCTTCCTGCGCTACAGCGTGCCGGGCGTGGGCCTGATCAGCCCGCCGCCGCACCACGACATCTACTCGATCGAGGACCTCGCGCAGCTGATCCACGACCTGAAGAACGCGAACCCGCGCGCGTCGGTCAGCGTCAAGCTCGTCAGCGAGGTCGGCGTCGGCACGGTGGCCGCGGGGGTGGCCAAGTGCAAGGCCGACCACGTCGTGATCGCCGGCCACGACGGCGGCACTGGCGCGAGCCCGTGGAGCAGCATCAAGCACGCCGGCACGCCGTGGGAGCTGGGACTGGCCGAGACGCAGCAGACCCTGGTGCTCAACCGCCTGCGCGGGCGCATCCGCGTGCAGGCCGACGGCCAGATGAAGACCGGCCGCGACGTCGTGATCGGCGCGCTGCTCGGTGCCGACGAGTTCGGCTTCGCGACCGCGCCACTCGTCGTCGAGGGCTGCATCATGATGCGCAAGTGCCACCTCAATACCTGCCCGGTCGGGGTGGCGACGCAGGACCCGGTGCTGCGGCGCAAGTTCGCCGGCAAGCCCGAGCACGTCGTCAACTACTTCTTCTTCGTCGCCGAAGAGGCGCGCCAGATCATGGCGCAGCTGGGCATCCGCAAGTTCGACGACCTGATCGGCCGCTCGGACCTGCTCGACATGCGCAAGGGCATCGCGCACTGGAAGGCCAAGGGGCTGGACTTCAGCCGCATCTTCCACCAGCCCGACGTGCCGGCCGACGTGCCGCGCCACCACTGCGAGGCGCAGGACCACGGCCTCGAGAAGGCGCTCGACGTCAGGCTGATCGAGAAGTGCCGCCCCGCGATCGAGCGCGGCGAGAAGGTCCAGTTCATGGAGGAGGTGCGCAACGTCAACCGCAGCGTCGGCGCGATGCTGTCGGGCGAGCTGATCCGCCACCGCCCCGAGGGGCTGCCCGACCACACCATCTTCATCCAGATGGAAGGCACCGGCGGACAGAGCTTCGGCGCCTTCCTCGCGCCGGGCATCACGCTGTACCTGATCGGCGACGCCAACGACTACACCGGCAAGGGGCTGTCGGGCGGACGCATCGCGGTGCGTCCGTCGATCGAGTTCCGCGGCGACGCGACGAAGAACATCATCGTCGGCAACACCGTGCTCTACGGCGCGACCAGCGGCGAGGCCTTCTTCCGCGGCGTGGCCGGCGAGCGCTTCGCGGTGCGGCTGTCCGGGGCGACCGCCGTCGTCGAAGGCACCGGCGACCACGGCTGCGAGTACATGACGGGCGGCACCGTGGCCGTGCTCGGCAAGACCGGGCGCAACTTCGCCGCCGGCATGAGCGGCGGCATCGCCTACGTCTACGACGAGGACGGCCAGTTCGCCAAGCGCTGCAACACCAGCATGGTCGCGCTCGAGCGCGTGCTGCCCAGCGACGAGCAGAAGGCCGCGGGCGGCCCGCTGCACAAGGGCCAGACCGACGAGGCGCTGCTGAAGAAGCTGATCGAGGACCACCACAAGTGGACCGGCTCACTGCGCGCGCGCGAGATCCTCGACGACTGGGCCGCGGCGCGCGCGAAGTTCATCAAGGTCTTCCCGCACGAGTACAAGCGCGCGCTGACCGAGATGGGGGCGCGCGCCGAGACGGCGGCGACGATCGCCAAGGCCAAGGGCAGCGACACCAAGCCGGTGCCGGCCAAGTGAGGCGCTGACCACAGGAGAACGACGATGGGCAAGGTCACGGGTTTTCTGGAGTACGAGCGCCTCGAGGAGGGCTACGAGCCGGTGCCGCAGCGGCTCAAGACGTGGAAGGAGTTCGTCATCGGGCTCGCCGAGCCCGAGGCCAAGGTGCAGGCCGCGCGCTGCATGGACTGCGGCACGCCGTTCTGCAACAGCGGCTGCCCGGTCAACAACATCATCCCGGACTTCAACGACCTCGTGTACCGGGGCGACTGGAAGCACGCGATCGACGTGCTGCACTCGACGAACAACTTCCCCGAGTTCACCGGCCGCGTGTGCCCTGCGCCGTGCGAGGCGGCGTGCACGCTCAACATCAACGACGACCCGGTGGGCATCAAGTCGATCGAGCACGCGATCATCGACCGCGCGTGGGCCGAGGGCTGGGTCGTGCCGCAGCCGCCGAAGGCGAAGACGGGCAAGAAGGTCGCGATCGTCGGCTCGGGTCCGGCCGGGCTCGCGGCGGCGCAGCAGCTCGCGCGCGCCGGCCACGACGTGACCGTGTTCGAGAAGAACGACCGCATCGGCGGGCTGCTGCGCTACGGCATCCCCGACTTCAAGATGGAGAAGTCGCACATCGACCGCCGCCTCGAGCAGATGAAGGCCGAGGGCGTGGCGTTCCGCCCCGGCGTGCTCGTCGGCGAGTTGCCCGCGGGCAGCAAGGTCACGAACTGGGCGAAGGAGACGGTCCGCCCCGAGCAGCTGCTCGCCGAGTTCGACGCCGTGCTGCTGGCCGGCGGCGCCGAGAACAGCCGCGACCTGCCGGTGCCCGGGCGCGAGCTCGACGGCATCCACTTCGCGATGGAGTTCCTGCCCCAGCAGAACAAGGTCGTCGCCGGTGACAAGGTCAAAGGCCAGATCCGTGCCGACGGCAAGCACGTGATCGTGATCGGCGGCGGCGACACCGGCAGCGACTGCGTGGGCACCAGCAACCGTCACGGCGCGGCCAGCGTCACGCAGTTCGAGCTGATGCCGATGCCGCCCGAGCACGAGGACAAGCCGCTGACCTGGCCGTACTGGCCGTACAAGCTGCGCACCTCGTCGAGCCACGAGGAGGGCTGCCAGCGCGAGTTCGCGATCGCGACCAAGGAGTTCATCGGCGGCACCGGCAAGGACAAGGGCCGCGTCGTGGGCCTGAAGACGGTGCACGTGCAGTGGCAGGGCGGCAAGATGGTCGAGGTGCCGGGCACCGAGAAGGTCTGGAAGGCCGACCTCGTGCTGCTCGCGATGGGCTTCGTCGGCCCGGTGGGCACCGTGCTCGACGCGTTCGGCGTCGAGAAGGACAACCGCGGCAACGCGAAGGCCACGACCGAGGCCGCCGGCGGCTACGCGACCAACGTGCCCAAGGTCTTCGCTGCCGGCGACATGCGCCGCGGCCAGAGCCTCGTCGTGTGGGCGATCCGCGAAGGCCGCCAGGCGGCGCGCGCCGTCGACGAGTTCCTGATGGGCACGAGCGACCTGCCTCGCTGAACCCGCCAAGCCGCGCGATGCGCGCGGCGGGCCGTTTCGACGCCGCCCTCGTGGCGGCGTTTGTCGTTCGATGCGCTGCCGCCAGTCGTCCTGAACGCGCCGTTCGTCGACGGGGGTTTCGTCGCGTCGCCCCGGCGCGACGCCCACCGATGACCGCTCGTCGGCGCCTGCGCTGCCGCCCGTCGCCATAGCGCAGTTGGGCCGTTTTCGCTGCCCAATTTCTCACACAGCGCGGCGTTCGCCGTCGGCACTCTGCCGCCCAACTCAACGAAGGAGGTGTGCGGTGCACGTGCCTCGATTTCCATTTACGGGCGGCTGTCGGCGGGCCGCGCTGCGGTGTCGGCAGGCCGGCTTCACGCTGATCGAAGTGATGATCGCCGTGGCTGTCGTCGCGATCCTGGCCAGCATCGCGGTGCCCTCGTACCAGGACTACGTGCGACGCGGCCAGCTGCCCGAAGCGTTCGCGGCGCTGGCGGATGCACGCGTGAAGATGGAGCAGTACTACCAGGACAACCGCAACTACGGCACCGGAACCAAATGCGCCGGTGACGCGGCCTGGACCAAAGCCAAGGGCAAGCGCTTCGAGATCAGCTGTGCGCTGAGCGACGCCGGGCAGGGCTACACCGTCACGGCCACCGGCTACGACGGCGCCGTCTCCGGCCACGTCTACACGATCGACCACAACAACGCGCAGCGGACGACCAAGTTCAAGGGCAGCGCCGTGGACAAGTCCTGCTGGCTGGCGAGGGGCAACGAATGCTGAGCGGCCGCGGCCGGCCGGCGGCCGGCTTCACCGTGATCGAGCTGATGGTGACCATCACCGTGCTCGCGCTGCTGCTGATGGCGGTGGCGCCGAGCGTCGGTGCGTGGATCGCCAACACGCAGATCCGCAATGCGGCCACGTCGATCCAGATGGGCCTGCAGCGCGCGCGCAGCGAGGCGCTGCGACGCAACACGCCGGTGCGCTTCACGCTCGTGTCGCTGACCAACGCCGCCGTGATGGACGACAGCTGTGCGCCCTCGGACAGCGGCGTGTCGTGGGTCGTGAGCCTCGACGACCCGACCGGCGATTGCGGCACGGCGCCGTCGGACACGGCCGCGCCGCGCATCGTCGAAACGCATGCGGGCGGCGTCGGCGGCGGGCGGTTCACGGTCGCCGCCACGACGAGCGGCGGTGACGAGGCCAGCTCCGTCACGTTCAACGGTTTCGGCCGCGTCGTCGGCACCGACGGCATCGGCGTGATCGACATCGATCACGTCGAGCCGGGCGCCGACTACCGCGCGCTGCGCCTGGTCATCGGCCTGGGCGGCACCGTCCGCATGTGCGACCCGGCGGTCACCAGCGCCGACGACCCCCGCAAGTGCTGACAAGGAGATCGACGTGAAGGCCCAACGTGTTCCGCGGCGCCTCGGCCAGACCGGCGTCGCACTGATCGAAGTGCTGGTCGCGCTGATTATCCTCGCGTTCGGCATTCTCGGTGTCGTCGGCCTGCAGGCGTCGATGACGCGCGCGCAGACCTCGTCGACGTTCCGTGCCGAGGCGGCGTTTCTCGCGCAGCGCCTGATCGGCGACATGTGGGCCGACCGCGCCAACCTGGCCGGCTACGACACGTCGGCATGCGAGGCGGCCTGCGAAGACTACCTGCGTCTCGTCGCTGCGCGGCTGCCGCGCGGCGAGTCGACCGTCACCGTCAACACCGCGACGGGGGCTGTGACGATCGAGATCCGCTGGACGCCGCCCGGTGAGGACACCAACCGATTCACGACGGCGACGGCGATCACCAACAGCTGAGAGCCCACCATGACGCTGAACGATTCCGCCGCGCCGTCTCTGGTCCGCCAGCGTGGCGTCACCCTGGTCGAGCTGATGGTCGCGCTGGCGCTTGGTCTGATCGTGACGCTGGTCGTCTCCCAGATCATGTCGTTCTCCGAAGGCCAGAAGCGCATCACGACCGGCGGTGCCGACGCGCAGGTCAACGGCGCGCTGGCGCTGTACACGCTGCAGCGTGAGATCCAGATGGCGGGCTACGGCCTGACGATGGACCGGGACGTGCTGGGCTGCCCGATCAAGACCAAGCATGCGACGGCTGGCAGCGCCACGTGGACGCTCGCGCCAGTCATGATCACCGACGGTGCCGATGGCGCACCCGACACGATCTCGCTGCTGACCGCCGAGCGCGCGTACTCGATCCCGCTGTCGGTGTCGGTCGATCACCCGAAGACCGGCGACCGCTTCGTCGTGCGCTCCGTCGTCGGCGTCGCCAAGGGCGACGTGCTGATCGCCGTGCCCGAGCTCTTCAGCGCCAGCAACCACTGCACGCTGTTCGGCGTCACCGACATCGCAGGCACCAACCAGCTGGTGCACGCCGCCGGCTCGACAGGCGTGGCCGTGTGGAACCAGGACGGCGGCGCGTCGATCTTCCCCGACGCCGGCTATCCCGCCGGCACGCTGCTCGTGAACGCCGGGCAGATCGTCAACCGCGTCTTCGAGGTGGGTGGCCAGAGCCTGCGTCAGCGCACGCTGAACACGGCTTCGGGCGGCGCCGACGTGCAGGACCTGTTTCCGCAGATCGTCAACCTGCAGGCGCTGTACGGCAAGGACACCGACGGCAACGGCGTCGTCGACAGCTACGACAACGTCACGCCGACGACCAACGCCGGCTGGCGCCAGGTGCTCGCCGTGCGCCTGGCCGTCGTCGCGCGCAGCGCGACATACCAGAAAGAAGAAGTGACCACCGCCGAGCCGCGGTGGGACGTCGGCACGGCCATTCCCGTCGCCGGCGCCAGCGACTGCGGTGACAGCAAGTGCCTCACGCTGAAGATCGACGGACTCGTGGCCGACTGGAAGCACTACCGCTACTCGGTGTACGAGGTCGTCGCACCGCTGCGCAACATGCTGTGGGGGGTCTGAGATGGCACGCCATCGCCTCGTTCGACGCCTGCGCCAGCGCGGCGTCTCTCTGATCTTCGCGCTGCTGTCGCTGGTGGTGATCTCGCTGGCCGCCGTCGCGCTCGTGCGTTCGGTCGACACGAGCTCGCTCGTCATCGGCAACCTCGGCTTCAAGCAGGACGCCACCGCGGCGGCCAGCCAGGCGGCCGAGCAGGCCATCGCGTGGTTGTGGACCAATCGTGGGGAGACGCTGCACAGCGACCACGCCGATGCGGGTTACTACGCCGCCAGCCGCGACGCGCTCGACCCGACCGGCCAGCGCTCCGGCGCCGCGACCCGTGCCGTCGTCGACTGGAACGACGACGACTGCGACTCGTACCCGAGCGGCAGCTTCGCCGTGTGCGTCGAACCGTCGGGCGAGATCTCGCTCAACGGCGGCGCCAACCGCGCGCGCTACGTGATCACGCGCCTGTGTGCGACGGAGGGCAGCCCCGCGACGGTCGACTGCGCATTCCCGGTCGGCACCGCGCTCAGCGGTGGCGGCAACAAGGGCGAGATCAACGCCAAGAGCCCCGAGCGACTGAACGCGGTGGGGTCGAGCCAGCAGTACTACCGCATCGTCGTGCGTGCGCTCAGCGCGCGCGGAACGACTTCGTTCACCGAGACGATCGTCCAGCTCTGACCCCGAGGATGCAGGGAGCACAACGATGAAGGACTTCGATCACCTCCAGCGCCTGGCGCGCCACGGCCTCGCGGCGGCCGTGCTCGCGGCCTCGACCTGGGCCGGCGCCTCGAGCGACCTCGCCGACGTGCCGCTGGGCACGATGACCGACGGCACCGCGGTGCGGTCGAACCTGATGTTCATCCTCGACGACTCGGGCAGCATGGGGTGGGACTTCCTACCTGACACCATGAACGTCGAAAACGTCTGCTTCGGCGTCGCGAGCCGCAACCGTGTCTTCTACGACCCGAGCAAGACCTATTTGCCACCCATCAAGGCCGATGGCACACCGTACCCCAACGCGAGCTTCACCGCTGCATACGTCGATGGTTACCTTCAGTCTGGTACCACGAGGAACCTCAGCAATCTCAACAACCTGAACACGCCATCGATCGATCACGATGGCAATTCGAAAACAGTCAAAACGAAGTTCTACTGGGCCACCCTGAAGCCAGGACAGACGCACAACTGCGACGACCCCAAACGCTACGACATCAAGACCGGCGGCTTGACCGACGCAGAAAAGCAGAACTACGCGAACTGGTATTCGTACTACCGCACCCGCATGCTCGCGATGCGGGCCGGGGTCGGGCGCGCGTTCGCAGCGATCGATGCCAGCCGGTTCCGCGTCGGCTATTCGACGATCAGCGAGACCGGCGTGGCGGACAACAGCCGCTTCCTCAACATCAAGGAGTTCGACGCGGGCACGCACAAGCAGGACTTCTTCGACCGTCTGTATGCGGCACAGCCTAGCGGTTGGACGCCGCTGCGTCCGGCTCTCGAGAAAGCGGGGCGGTACTTCGCAAAGAAGGTTGACAATCAGACCGTCGACCCGATGCAGTACTCCTGCCAGCGAAATTACACAATCCTGTCGACCGACGGCTACTGGAACACGAACGCTGAAGGGAACTACCGAAGCGGGTATGTGCCGTGGAAGCTCGACAACACCGCGCTCGGCAACGTCGATGCGGGCAGCTCGGTGCCGCGCCCGATGCGTGACGAAGTCGGGGGTGGCGGTGTGGGCAACACGCTGGCCGACATTGCCTACTACTTCTACAACACTGACCTGCGCTCGCCGGCGCTGGGCAACTGCAGCGGCGCCGTCACAGGTCAGGACGTGTGCGAGAACAACGTGCCCGACGGCATTCTGCGCCCGCCGGCGCTGTCGATGCTCAGCGACACCGCGAAGCACCAGCACATGACGACGTTCACGATCGGTCTGGGCGTCAGCGGGACACTCGCGTTCGACCCGAACTACGAGAGCCAGACCAGTGGCGATTTCTACGACCTGCGCCAGGGCAACAAGGTGTGGCCGAATCCGATCACCAACACGGGGGCCGAACGCATCGACGACCTGTGGCACGCCGCCGTCAACGGTCGAGGGACGTACTACAGCGCGAACGATGCGGCACAGCTCGCGCAGAACCTGACCGATGCGATGAAGAAGATCGAGGCCATCGTCGGCAGCGCATCGGCGGCGGCCACGAGCTCGCTGACGCCGTCGTCGGGCGACGACTGGCTGTTCGTGCCGCTGTACTCCACCAAGACCTGGGACGGCACCGTCAACGCGTTCAAGATCAACACCGCCACCGGCGAGAAGACGTCGGAGACGCCGCTGTGGTCGGCGTCGGACCGCATCAGTACGCAGAGTTCGCGCACGATCTACTTCCGCAGCGGCGGCAGCCTCGTGTCCTTCGAGTACGGCAACCTCAGCAGCGCGCAAAAGGGCTATTTCGACGGCCTGTGCGCCAGCGGCGCCGAAAAACTGACGCAGTGCGCGTCGCTCAGCGCCACTGCCAAGGCCAAGGTGACGGGCACCAACGTCGTCAACTACCTGCGCGGCGTCAAGACCTACGAGACCAGCGCCACGGCGACGGACGACCAGCTGTTCCGCAAGCGCGACACGCCGCTGGGCGACATCGTCAACGGCGCGCCGGTCTACGTGAAAAAGCCGCCGTTCAAGTACACGGACGATGGCTACGCCGACTTCGTGGCTGCCAACGCGGGGCGGCAGGCCGTGCTGTACGTAGGCGCGAACGACGGCATGCTGCACGCGATCAAGGTCGATACGGTCGAGAACGGCGGCGGCACCGAGCTGTGGGCCTATGTGCCGTCGATGGTGATGCCCCACATGCACGTCCTCGCCGACACCGCGTACGAATCGAAGCACCGCTTCTACGTCGACGGGGCGCCCGTCGTGGCCGACGTGCAGGACGCGGACGGCAACTGGCGCACGATCCTGGTCGGCGGCCTCGGCAAAGGCGGGCGCGGGTACTACGCGCTGGACGTCACGAACCCGACCAGTCCGAAGTCGCTGTGGGAGTACACCGACGAGGACCTGGGCTTCACCTACGGCAACCCCGTCGTGGCGAAGAACAAGGACGGCCGCTGGATCGTCGCCTTCTCGTCGGGCTACAACAACGTGAGCCCGGGTGACGGCAAGGGCTACCTGTACGTGCTCGACGCCGTCACGGGCGACAAGATCAAAAAGATCGGCACCGGCGTCGGCAGCACGTCCGCGCCGAGCAACCTGGGCAAGATCAATGCCTGGGTCGACGACCAGAGCGACAACGTGGCGCTGCGCATCTATGGCGCCGACATGCTGGGCAACGTGTGGCGCTTCGACTTCGACGACAACCTCAGTGGCGACGACGCGTTCCTGCTAGGGACCACCGGCGCGGGACAGCCGATCACGACCAAGCCGGTGCTGTCGGAAGTCGTGGCCGGCGCCTACAAGTACGCCGTCGTCACGGTGGCCACCGGCCGCTACCTGGGGCTGAGCGACATCGGCGACGACACGGTGCAGTCGATCTACTCGTTCAAGGACGACCTGTCGACGACCGGGCTGGGCAATCTGCGCAGCAACCCCGGCATGGTCAAGCAGACGCTCAAGAGCGACCGCAGCGGCCTGGACAGCCCGGCGACGGTGACCTGGGCGTCGCACAAGGGCTGGTACATCGACCTGTCGCTCAGCGAGGGCGAGCGCGTCAACGTCGACTTCGACCAGCAGATGAACCAGCTGATCGTCGCCTCGAACATCCCGAAGCCGTCGGTGTGTTCGCCCGGCGGCACGTCGTGGCTGTACTACTTCGACATCGCGAACGGGAAGGTGCTGCTGACTTACGAGGGCAGTACGCTGGTCGCGGGCATCACGACGATCCTCAGTTCGACCGGCAAGCTGATCACGCTGGTGCAGGGTGTCGACGGCAGGAACACGCCGCGTCAAGGCGCCGAGCCGTCGAGCACGCCGTCGGGCACGCTGCGCCGCACCTCGTGGCGCGAACTGGTCGACTGACGCGCCCGAGGGATCTTCCCGTCGTGAGGGGGGCGCTGTGGGCCTGCGTGGGCCTGTCGGTCGCGCTGCACGGCGCGGCCGGCTGGCTGCTCCGCAGCGGGCCCGGTGGTGACAGTGCCGACACGGCTGTGCCCATGCCTGCGGCGGCCGTACGGTTGCGCGTCTTGCCCGTGCCGCCGGCTGCGGTAGAGGCTGTCGCGCAGGCCGCGGTGTCGGGCGCGCCGACGTCGGTGGCCGAGGTGCCGTCGCAGCCCGCTGACGCCGAGCCGATGCCGCGCGTGGCGCCGCTGGCGCCCGAGGCCGCAGGCTTCGAGGCGGCGGCCTCGCCGCCGGGGGGCGCCGGTCCCGCCGACGGCGCCGGGCTGGCCGCCGCGGCCGACGAGCTGGACCTTTTCGTCCCCCGCCCGTTGCTGACAGTGCCGCCGCGCCCGCAGGGCGACGTCGTGCTCGACTATCCCGCTGCCGGCCCTGCGTTCGGCCGCTTCACCGGTGTGATCGCGCTCTACATCGACGAGCACGGCGTCGTGCGCCACGTGCAGGCCGAGGACGACGCGCTGCCGCCGGCGCTGATGCAGGCCGCGCGCGAGGCCTTCGTGAACCTGCGCTTCGAGCCGGGGCGGCTGGACGAGCGCGTGGTGCGCTCGCGCATCCGCGTCGAGGTGCTGTTCGAGAGTCGGCCGCTGGTGGCGCCGGACAACGGCGGTCCCATCGCCGCCGCGCCGGCGGGCTCCCCGTAGCGCTGCGCAAGTCTGCCCGCGGCGTGTGACAATCGCGCGCGCCGAGACTCACCGCTTCTCGCCGGCCGTGGCCGCCGTGCCGCGCCCGGCGCTTCCTGGCGCTTGGACTCCACCCCCTTCATCGAGATCGACCATGTGTCGTTCGGCTACGACGCCAGCCGTCTGATCCTGAACGACGTCACGCTGCGCTTCCCGCGCGGCAAGGTCACGTCGATCCTCGGCGGCTCGGGCTGCGGCAAGACGACGCTGCTGCGGCTGATCGGCGGCATCCACGGCGCCACGCGCGGGCGCGTCGTGTTCGACGGCGAGGTCGTCGACGCGAAGAACCGCAAGCAGCTGCAGGCGCTGCGCCGGCGGCTGGGGATGCTGTTCCAGTTCGGCGCGCTGTTCACCGACCTGTCGGTGTTCGAGAACGTCGCGTTCCCGCTGCGCGAGCACACCGACCTGGCCGAGCCGCTGATCCGCGACATCGTGCTGATGAAGCTCAACGCGGTGGGCCTGCGCGGTGCGGCCGGGCTGCGCATCTCGGAGGTCTCGGGCGGCATGGCGCGGCGCATCGCGCTGGCGCGCGCGATCGCGCTCGACCCCGAGCTGATCATGTACGACGAGCCGTTCGCCGGGCTCGACCTGATCTCGATGGGCGTGGCGGCCAACCTGATCCGCAAGTTGAACGACACGACCGGCGCCACGTCGCTCGTCGTCTCGCACGACGTGCCCGAGTGCATGGCGATCAGCGACTACGTGATCCTGATGACGGCGCCCGGCGGGCGCGTCGTCGCGCAGGGCACGCCGCAGCAGCTGATGGATTCGACCGATCCCGAGGTGCGCCAGTTCGTGCGCGGCGAGCCCGACGGGCCGGTCAAGTTCCACTACCCCGCGCCGCCGCTCGCGCAGGACCTCGGGCTGGAGCCGCGGCCGTGAGCGCGTTCGTCGAGTTCGTCACGCGTCTGGGCGAGCGCACGCTGCACGTGCTGCGCAGCTTCGGCCACGCGGCGCTGTTCTTCGTCGACCTGCTGCGCGCGCTGCCGGCGTCGCTGCGGCGCTTCTGGCTCGTCGTCGTGCAGGTGCACGCGATCGGCAACCTGTCGCTGCTGATCATCCTGGCCTCGGGGCTGGCGGTGGGCTTCGTGCTCGCGCTGCAGATGTACTACGCACTGGTGCGCTACGGCGCCACCGAGTCGCTCGGGCTGATCGTCAACCTGTCGCTCGTGCGCGAGCTCGGGCCGGTGGTGACGGCGCTGCTGTTCGCCGGCCGTGCCGGCACGTCGCTGACGGCCGAGATCGGGCTGATGAAGGCCGGCGAGCAGATCGCCGCGATGGAGATGATGGCCATCGACCCGCGCGAGCGCGTGCTCGCGCCGCGCTTCCTCGCCGGCGTGTTCTCGATGCCGCTGTTGGCGGTGTTGTTCTCGTCGATCGGCATCCTCGGTGCGTGGCTCGTCGCGGTCGGGCTGATCGGGCTGGACGGCGGCAACTTCTGGTCGACGATGCAAAACGGCGTCGACGTCTGGGACGACGTCGGCAACGGCCTCGTCAAGAGCTTCGTGTTCGGCATCATCTGCACCGCCGTGGCGCTGTACCAGGGCTACGAGACCGAGGCGACGCCCGAGGGCGTGGCCTACGCGACGACGCGCACGGTGGTGATCTCGTCGCTGTCGGTGCTGGGGATGGACTTCATCCTCACGGCGCTGATGTTCTCGACGCCATGACGCCGATCACCCACCGTGGACCGCGTCCGCCCGGTGCCGGCGGCGCAGCGGCCCAGCCGGATCGGCGGCGCCGCCTGCAAGGCGTGGCAGCCCAGCGCTGCACACGCGACGCGCAAAACGTGTAGAACTGACACCCTACAGAAGAAAGATCGGCATGGGCAAGAAAGGCATCGAGACCCTCGTCGGCGGCTTCGTGCTGCTGGGCATCGTCGGGCTCGTGTTCCTGTCGCTGCAGGCGGCCAACCTGACGAGCTTCTTCGAGCAGCGCAACACCTACGAGCTGCAGGCGCGCTTCGACAACATCGGCGGCCTGAAGCCGCGCGCACCGGTGCGCAGCGCAGGCGTCACGGTCGGCCGCGTCACGTCGATCCGCCTCGACCCGAAGACCTTCGAAGGCGTCGTCACGATGGCGATCGACACCGGCGTCAAGTTCCCGCGCGACTCGTCGGCCAAGATCCTCACCTCGGGCCTGCTCGGCGACCAGTACGTCGGCATCGAGCCCGGCGGCGACGACGCCGACTTCAAGCCCGGCGAGCGCATCGCGCAGACGCAAGGCGCCGTCGTGCTCGAGAACCTGATCGGGCAGTTCCTCTTCAGTCGGGCGGCCGAGTCGGGCAGCGGCGGCAGCGGTAGCGGCAGCGGTGGCGCCAGTCGGCCATGAGCAGGCGTGCCCGCACCACGGCCGCTGCCGTCGCACTCGCGGCGGCGCTCGGCGGCTGCGCCAGCGTGCCGCCGGCGGGCGCCGGCGCGGCGCCGCCGCCTTCGCCACAGGATCCGTGGGAGCGCTGGAACCGCGGTGTGTTCGCGTTCAACGAGGCGCTCGACGAGGCGATCGTCGCACCGGTGGCGCGCGGCTACCGCGACGTCGTGCCCGAGCTGGTGCGCACCTGGGTCGGCAACTTCTTCGGCCACATCGGCGATGCGTGGTCGGCGGTCAACCACCTGCTCCAGGGCAAGCCCGCCGACGCGGTGCACATGGGCATGCGCTTCGGGCTGAACACGGTGTTCGGCTTCGCCGGCCTCATCGACATCGCCAGCAGCGCCAACCTCGAGCGGCGCAGCGAGGACTTCGGCCAGACGCTCGGCCGCTGGGGGCTCGGGCCGGGGCCTTACGTCGTGCTGCCGCTGCTCGGGCCGTCGACGCTGCGGGACACGGCCGGCCTCGTCGCCGACGCACAGGCCTCGGCCGAGATGCTGGTGTTCAGCCATGCGAGCGACCGCACGGCCGCGACGGTGCTCGACGTCGTGCACCGCCGCAGCACGCTGCTCGGCGCCACGCAGCTGCTCGGCGAGGTCGCGCTCGACCGCTACCAGTTCGTGCGCGACGCGTACCTGCAGCGCCGGCGCAACCTGGTCTACGACGGCAACCCGCCGCCGCAGGACAACGGCTTCGACTACGACGAGGACAACGGCGCCATCGACGGCAGCGCGCCCACGCCGCCGGCCGCTGCGCCTGCCAAGTGAACGCCGCGCCGCGGCGCGGGTCGAAGGCGTGCAGCGAGAATCCGGTCTGCACTGAAAGGAATCCGCCCATGTGGAAGACGCTGTTCACCCGTTTGGCGCTCGTGCTCGGTCTGGTGGCCGGCGGCGCCGCGCAGGCGCAGGCCACGACGCCCGACGCGCTGATCCAGAAGCTGTCGGAGGAGGTCATCGCCGCCGTCAAGGCCGACCCGGCGATCCAGGCCGGCGACATCAACAAAATCATCGCGCTCGTCGACACCAAGGTGATGCCGCACGTCAACTTCCAGAAGATGACGGCGTCGGCCGTCGGCCGCCACTGGCGCAGCGCGACGCCCGAGCAGCGCGAGCGGCTGCAGGCCGAGTTCAAGACGCTGCTGGTGCGCACCTACTCGGGCGCGCTGAGCGAGGTGCGGGACCAGAACGTCGTGCTGCGGCCGTTCCGCGCCGCGCCGACCGACACCGACGTCGTCGTGCAGACCGAGGTGCGCGGCCGCGGCGACCCGATCCAGCTCGACTACCGCCTCGAGAAGGTCGGCGACACCTGGAAGATCTACGACGTGAACGTGCTCGGCGTGTGGCTGGTGCAGCAGTACCGCACGAGCTTCAACCAGGAGATCGCGCAAGTCGGCATCGATGGGCTGATCGCGCGCCTGGCCGAGCGCAACAAGGCTGCCAAGAGCTGATGGCCGGCCCCGCCGCCACCGCGGCCGGTGCGGCCGCCGCGCTGCCGGCCACGCTGACGCACCGCGAGGCCACGGCGACGCTGGCCTCGCTGGCCGCGGCCTTCGGCTCGCCGGGGGCCGGCGAAGTGCGCCTCGACGCGTCGGCGCTGCGCCAGTTCGACACCTCGGCGATCGCCGTGCTGCTCGAGTGCCGCCGCCTGGCGCAGCAGCGCGGGCGGACGCTGCGCATCGACGGCCTGCCCGCGCCGCTGCTCGAGCTGGCGCGGCTCTACGGCGTCGAGGAACTGCTCACTTCGGGGCGCGCGTCGTCGGCGACGTAGCGCGTCGCGCGCAGGTTCTTCTTGATCTCCTGCAGCAGCGGGCGCAGCGCCGCGCTGCCCAGCCGCAGCGCGACGCCGGTGGCCAGCACGTCGATGATCACGAGGTGCAGCAGACGCGACACCATCGGGCTGTAGCGGTCGTGGTCTTCCGGGTGGTCGGCGGCGAGCAGGATCTGCCGCTCGCCGGTCGCGGTGGCGGCCAGCGGCGAGCCGCTGGCGGTCACGAGCACCGTCGTCGCGCCGTGCCGGCGCGCGATCTCGGCCACGTCGAGCAGGTCGCGGCTGCGCCCCGAGTTGCTGATCAGCACCGCGACGTCGCCGGGCTGCAGCATCGTCGCGCTCATCACCTGCACGTGGCCGTCGCTGACCGCGGCCGCGTGCACGCCGAGGCGGAAGAACTTGTGCTGCGCGTCGAGCGCGACGATGCCCGAGTTGCCGACGCCGTAGAACTCGATGCGCCGCCCCTGGCGGCCCGCGTCGGCCAGCGCGGCGATCGCGCGCTCGAACGCGTGGGCGGCGGCCTGGTTGCGGTAGCGCAGCAGTGCCGCGACGGTGTTGTCGACGATCTTGACGACGAGGTCGGCGGGCTTGTCGTCGTCGTCGACGGCCACGTGCACGAACGGCACGCCCTCGTTGACGGTGCCGGCGAGCTTGCGCTTGAAGTCGGCCAGCCCGTCGTAGCCGACACGGCGGCAGAAGCGCACCACCGTCGGCTTGCTGACGCCGGCGCGTGCGGCCAGCGCCGCAACGGGCTGCGTCGCGAAGGCACGCGCGTCGTCGAGCACGAGCTGCGCGACGCGCCGCTCGGCCGGCGACAGCGCCGGCAGCGATGCGCGGATGCGCTCGAGCATCAGCGCGCCCCTCGCGGCGGGCAGCGCCCCGGCCTCACGCTTCCTCGTCCCACGTGAAGCCGTCGCGCGCGACAAGCGCGCTCGCGGCCGGCGGCCCCCAGCTGCCGGCGGCGTACGGGCGCGGCGGCGTCGGGTCGCGCGCCCACGCGTCGAGCACCGGCTCGACCCAGCGCCAGGCCTGCTCCTGCTCGTCGCTGCGCACGAACAGGTTCAGCCGCCCGGCGATCGCGTCGAGCAGCAGCCGCTCGTAGGCGCCCACGCGCTGCGTCGGGAACGCCTTGTCGAAGTCGAGGTCGAGCTTGACGGGGCTGAGCACCTCGCCGATCGCACCGCTCGGCGCGTTGCCCTTGGCGGCGAGCAGGTGCAGCTCGAGCCCGTCCTCGGGCTGCAGCTTGATCACGAGCTTGTTCGCGCCGCTGGCGCCGGGGAAGATCGGGTGCGGCACCGGGCGGAAGTTGACGACGATGTGCGCGTCGCGCGCGGCCAGCCGCTTGCCGGTGCGCAGGTAGAACGGCACGCCGGCCCAGCGCCAGTTCTGCACCTCGGTGCGCAGCGCGACGAAGGTCTCGCAGCGGCTGTCGGGCGGCACCTTGACCTCGTCGAGGTAGCCCGGCACCGGCCGTCCGTCGACCGTGCCCGCCTTGTACTGGCCGCGCACGACGTCGCGCGCGACCGACTCGGCGCCGAACGGCCTCAGGCACTTGAGCACCTTGAGCTTCTCGTCGCGGATCGCGTCGGCGTCGCCGCTGGCCGGCGGCTCCATCGCGATCATCGTCAGCAGCTGCAGCGCGTGGTTCTGCACCATGTCGCGCAGTGCGCCGGTGCGGTCGTAGAAGTCGCCGCGCGTGCCCACGCCGATGGCCTCGGCGATCGTGATCTGGATGTTGGCGATGCTCTCGCGCCGCCACAGCGGCTCGAACAGCGCGTTGCCGAAGCGCAGCGCGGTGAGGTTCTGCACCGCCGGCTTGCCGAGGTAGTGGTCGATGCGCAGCGCCTGGCGCTCGTTGAACGACGCGCGCACGACGCGGTTGATCTCCTGCGCACTGGCCAGGTCGTGGCCGAGCGGCTTCTCGAGCACGACGCGCACGTGCGGCCCGTTGAGCCCCACCGCGCCGAGCTGTGCGCAGATCTGCGGGAACAGGTGCGGGCTGGTGGCGAGGAACAGCACGACGGTGTCGGCGCCGCGCGCGTCGAGCCACTGCTTGAGCCCCGCATAGTCCTGCGGCTGCGCGAGGTCCATGCGGCGGTAGTGCAGCCGCTGCGCGAAGCGCGCGAACTCGTCGTCGCTCGGGCGCTTGGCGCTGTCGACCTCGGCGAAGCGCTCGTGGATCAGTGCGCGGTACTCGTCGTCGCTGCGCGCGTCGCGCGCCACCGCGAGGATGCGCCCGCCGGCCGGCAGCGTGCCGTGCCGCCACGCCTGGAACAGCGCCGGCATCAGCTTGCGCCACGTGAGGTCGCCCGTGCCGCCGAACAGGACGAGGTCGAAGGACATCGCAGGTCGCCGCCGCGCGCCCGTGCACGCTGCGGCCGTAACTTTGTTTCACGGATCATGATGCATGGGTTTCCACTGCGGGTCAACGCGCTACCATCGACCCACCGTCACCGGGGCGCGTGCCGGGCGCGCCGTTCGCGATGAACCAGCTCGACCAGCTCAAGCAGTACACCACCGTCGTCGCCGACACCGGCAACTTCCGCCAGCTCGCGCAGTTCGCGCCGCGCGACGCGACGACGAACCCGTCGCTGATCGTCAAGGCCGTGCAGGACCCGGCATACGCGCCGCTGCTCGCGGAGGTCGTCGCGGCGCACCGCGGCAAGCCGCTCGACGCGGTGGTCGACGCGCTGCTCGTGCGCTTCGGCGTCGAGATCCTGAAGGTCGTCCCCGGGCGCGTCAGCACCGAGGTCGACGCGCGGCTGAGCTTCGACACCGCGGCGACGATCGCGCGCGCGCAGCGGCTGATGCGCCTGTACGAGCGCGCCGGCGTCGCGCGCGAGCGCGTGCTGATCAAGATCGCCGCCACGTGGGAAGGCATCCAGGCCGCACGCGCGCTCGAGCACGAGGGCATCCACTGCAACCTGACGCTGCTGTTTTCGCTGCCGCAGGCGGTGGCGTGCGCCGACGCCGGCGTCACGCTGATCTCGCCGTTCGTCGGGCGCATCTACGACTGGCACAAGAAGGCCGCCGGCGCCGCGTGGGACGAAGCGGCGCACGCCGGCGCGAACGACCCCGGCGTGCAGTCGGTGACGCAGATCTGGACCTACTACAAGCACTTCGACATCGCCACCGAGGTGATGGGCGCGAGCTTCCGCAACGTCGGGCAGATCGCCGCGCTGGCCGGCTGCGACCTGCTGACGATCAGCCCCGAGCTGCTCGCGCAGCTGCAGGCCAGCGACGCGCCGCTGCCGCGCCGGCTCGACGTCGACGCGGCGCGCCGCGCGCCGCTGCACGCGCTGACGTTCAACGAGCCGGCGTTGCGCTGGGCGCTCAACGCCGACGCGATGGCGTGCGAGAAGCTCGCCGAGGGCATCCGCCTGTTCGCCGCCGACGCCGAGAAGCTCGACGCGATGATCGAGGCGCAGCGGCGGCCATGACGCGCTGCGACCGCACCACCGCGTGGGCCGCGCTGGCCGGCCACTACGAGGCGCACGGGCGCGACTTCGACCTGCGCGACGCGTTCGCGCGCGACGCGCAGCGCTTCGAGCGCTTCGCGCTGCAGGCGCCCGAGGTCTTCGCCGACCTGTCGAAGAACCGCTGGGACCTGGCCACGCGCACGCTGCTGCTCGAGCTCGCGCGCGAGTGCGGCGTCGCGGCGCGCCGCGACGCGATGTTCGCCGGCGAGCCGATCAACACGACCGAAGGCCGCGCGGTGCTGCACACCGCGCTGCGTGCGCCGAAGGGCGCAGCGAGCCCGTTCAACGCCGAGGTGCACGCCGTGCTCGACGCGATGCTCGCGTTCGCCGACGGCGTGCGCCACCCCGAGCGCGGCATCACCGACGTCGTCAACATCGGCATCGGCGGCAGCGACCTCGGCCCGCAGATGGCGGTGCTGGCGCTCGACGCCTTCGTGCACCCGGACATCCGCTTCCACTTCGTCAGCAACGTCGACGGCCACGACATCGAGCCGGTGCTGCGCCGGCTCGACCCGCGGCACACGCTGTTCGTGATCGCGAGCAAGACGTTCACGACGCAGGAGACGATGGCCAACGCGCACGTCGCGCGCGACTGGTTCCTGTCGCAGCACGGCCAGCACCTCGAGCGGCACTTCGTCGCGACGACGACCAACGTCGACGCTGCCGCGAAGTTCGGCATCGACACGACGTTCGGCTTCTGGGACTGGGTCGGCGGGCGCTACTCGCTGTGGAGCGCGATCGGGCTGCCGCTGGCGATCGCGATCGGCAGCGACGCGTTTCGCGAGCTGCTGGCCGGCGCGCACGCGATGGACCGCCACTTCGCCGAGGCGCCGCCCGAGGTCAACCTGCCGCTGCAGCTCGGGCTGCTCGACGTCTGGTACCGCAACTTCCACCGCTTCGCGAGCCGCTGCGTCGCGCCGTACCACCAGGGCCTGCGGCGCCTGCCGGCCTACCTGCAGCAGCTCGAGATGGAGAGCAACGGCAAGGGCGTCGACCTCGCCGGCGAGCCGCTGCCGTATGCGACGAGCCCGGTCGTGTGGGGCGAGCCGGGCACCAACGGCCAGCACGCGTTCTTCCAGATGCTGCACCAGGGCAGCGACGTGATCCCGGTCGAGTTCGTCCTCGTCAAGACGCCGAACCACGGCCACGGCGACCTGCACCGCAAGCTGCTGGCCAACGGGCTCGCGCAGGCGCAGGCGCTGATGCTCGGCAAGACGGTCGCACAGGCGCTGGCCGAGAAGGCGCCGACCGCATCGCCCGCGCTCGACGCGGCCACCGTCGCACGCCACCGCAGCTTCCCCGGCAACCGGCCGAGCACGACGCTGCTGCTCGACGCGCTGACGCCGCGCTCGCTCGGCGCGCTGATCGCGCTGTACGAGCACCGCGTCTTCACCAGCGGCGCCGTGTGGGGCATCAACAGCTTCGACCAGTGGGGCGTCGAACTCGGCAAGGCGCTGGCCGGCGACTTGCTGCCGCGGCTCGAAGGCCGCGGCGACACCGACGGTCTCGATGGCTCGACGGCCGGTCTGCTGCGCCGCTTGACCGCCTCGTGCTGAGGCGAGCCCGGCGCCGCGCCTGCCGCACGTCAAGCCGCCTCGGTCGAGATCAAGCCTGCGTCCGATACCGAACTGGCGTGGGCGTGACGCGGATGCACCGTACCGGCCACGCATGCGGCGGACACGCCGGCAGCGGCAGCTTGCCGCGTGCATGTCGCTGACCGTCGAGCCGGGCGCAGCCTCATGCGCAGGATGTCGGCGTTGGCGTGAGTGCAAAGCAGGACGGCGCCCTGGAAAGGGCGCCGTCACGCTGAGGGGCTGCGGTCGAACAGCGCGGCGTCAGCGCGCCGCAGTGCGCTCCGTGACCACCTTCGGCGTCAGGAACACCAGCAGCTCGGTCTTCTTCGTCGTGCGTGCCGTGTTCTTGAACAGGTTGCCCAGCACCGGCACGTCGCCCAGCACCGGCACCTTGTTGACGTCGGTGCGGTCTTCCTGCGTGAAGATGCCACCGATCACGACAGTGCCGCCGTTCTCGACCAGCACCTGCGTGCGCACACGCTTGGTGTTGATCGCAGGCCCGGCGTTGGTCAGCGCGCCGCGGCTGTCCTTGCTGACGTTGACGTCGAGGATCACGTTGCCCTCGGGCGTGATCTGCGGCGTCACCTCAAGGCGCAGGCTCGCCTTCTTGAACTCCACGGCCGTCGCGCCCGAGCTGGTCGCGTTCTGGTACGGAATCTCCTCGCCCTGCTCGATCTCGGCCTTGACCTGGTCGGCCGTGATCACGCGCGGGCTCGAGACGATCTTGCCCTTGCCGTCGGCTTCGAGCGCCGACAGCTCGAGGTTCAGGAAGCGGTTCATCGACGCACTGAACAGCGACAGCGCGAACGTCGCGGGCGCCGCGGTGCCCAGATTGGGCGCAGGCAGGTTGACGAACTGCGTGTTGTTGAACGGCACCTGCGGGCTTTGCAGCGTCTGGTAGCCGATCGCGCTGTAGTTGCCGCCGGGCATGATGTAGTTGCCGCCACCGAGGTTGGCGCCCGGGATGCCGCCCTTCAGGCCGGTGAGGTCGCTGAAGCCGAGCTTGACGCCGAGCGAGCGGCCGAACGAGTCCTCGGCCTCGACGATGCGCGCCTCGATCTGCACCTGGCGCACCGGGATGTCGATCTTGGCGATCAGCGCCTGGATCTCCTCGAGCTTGCTCGGGATGTCGGTGACGAACAGCTGGTTCGTGCGCGTCTCGAAGATCACACTGCCGCGCGGACTGAGGATGCGCGCCGGGTTGTTGGCCGCGCTGCCGCTGGCGCTGCCCCCCATCGACTGCCCCGTCAACCCCTTGGCGACCTCCTCGGCCTTGGTGTAGTTGAGCTGGAACGACTGCGTGCGCACCGGCTCCAGGTCGGCGACCTTGCGCCGCGCCTCGAGCTCGACCTGCTCTTTGGCCAGCAGCTCTTCCTTCGGCGCGATCCAGATCACATTGCCCGACTTGCGCAGCCCCAGGCCCTTGGCCTGCAGGATGATGTCGAGCGCCTGGTCCCACGGCACGTCCTTCAGCCGCAGCGTGACGTTGCCGGTGACGGTGTCGCTGGTGACGACGTTGAAGTTGGTGAAGTCGGCGATGACCTGCAGCAGCGCGCGCACTTCGATGTTCTGGAAGTTCAGGCTCAGCTTCTCGCCGGTGTAGCCGGGGCCCTGCACCAGCTTGTTCGGGTCGATCGCCATCGGCCGCACTTCGAGCACGAACTGGCGGTCGCTCTGGTAGGCGCTGTGCTCCCACGCGCCGCGCGGCTGCACGACCATGCGCACGCGGTCGCCGTCCTGCGTCGTCGTGATCAGGTTGACCGGCGTGCCGAAGTCGGTCACGTCGAGGCGGCGGCGCAGGCGGTCGGGCACCGTCGTGCGCGGGAACTCGACGACCAGGTTCTGGCCCTGCTGACGGATGTCGACGCCGACCTGCGTGCTCGGCAGCTCGACGATGACACGGCCGGCGCCGTCGGCGCCGCGGCGGAAGTCGATGTCGCCGATCGCCTGCACTTCGGTGTTCTGCGCCGGCGCGAACGACGGGGCAGCCGGTGCGGTGCCGGTGGCGGCGACGGTGGGCGACGGCGCGCCGCTGTCGACGACGAGCAGCAGCGCCTTGCCGTCGAGCTGGGCGCGGTAGTTGGCCGCCTGGCGCAGGTTGAGCACCAGTCGCGTGCGGTCTTCGCCCTGCGCGATGTGGACCGAGCGCAGGTTGCCCTGGTTGATCTCGACGCTGGGGCGTCCCATCGCGCTGCGCACGCCGGGCAGGTCGATCGCGATGCGCGGCGGCGCTTGGATCGCGAAGCCCGCGGGCACCGCCGCCAGCGGCTCGCTCAGCTCGATGCGCACGACGTCGGCGCCGGCCTGCTGGCTGCTGCTGATCGACTGGATCAGGCTCTGCGCCCACGCGCCCAGCGGGGTCCCGGCCACCAGCGCGATCGCCGCGCCCCAGGCTCGCCAATTGATCGACATGCGGTTCTCCAGCATGGTTGTCACTCCGTGCGCCGTGTTCAGCGGCGCCCCTCCTGCAGTTGCAGTGCCATCGGACGCTCGATCCACTCGCCGGCGGCGTCCTGCACGATCTCGCGCAGCCTGATCTCGGTCTCGCTGATCGCCGTGATGCGGCCGAAGTTCTGGCCGATGTAGTCGCCCACGCCGACCTGGTACAGCAGGTTGTTGACCTTGAGCAGCGCGTGCGGGCGACCGCCCTTGCTGACGCTGCCGACCATCGTCATGCTGTCGAGTGGGAAGTCCTCGAGCGGCTCCTTGCGCCGGTTCAGCTCGGCCGCCAGCACCGAGCTCGGCTGGCGCGCCTCCTGGCGCAGCGCCACCGTCAGCTTCTGACTGCTGAACGGCTCGACGACGTCGAGGCCCGAGTAAGGCTCGGGCTCGAACTTCTTCGGCGGCTGCAGCGGGGTCACGTTCGGCTTCACCTCGCGGCGCTGCTGCGCCATCCACTGGCTCAGCTCTTCCTGCTCGCCGCTGCAGCCGGCCAGCGCGCCGAGCATGCCGGCCAGCGCGAGCCACAGGCAATGTCGGTGCGCCATCTTCATTTCGTCGCTCCGGACTTCTTCTTGGCGGCCTCGGCGGCGGCCTTGCGCTGCTCGGCGACTTCGGCCGCGTCGAGGTAGCGGTAGGTGCGCGCCGTGGCTTCCATCGCCAGCAGGCCGCTGCCGGCCTGCGCGTCGCGGCCCGACGGCGCCGTCAGCACCAGGTTGTGCAGCGTGACGATGCGCGACAGGTTCGCCACGTCGGCGGTGAAGGCGCCGATGTCGTGGTAGCGGCCGCTGACCTTGATCGAGATCGGCAGTTCGGCGTAGTACTCCTTGACCGCGACCTGGCCCGGGCGGAACAGCTCGAACTGCAACCCGCGGCCAAGCCCGGCCTGGTTGATGTCCGACAGCAGCGCATCCATCTCGGCCTTGCCGGGCAGCTGTTTCTCGAGCTGCGTCACGTACTCCTCGACCTGCAGCTTCTGCTTGCGCAGTTCCTCGAGGTTGACCGCCTGCGTCAGCTTGCTGCGGTAGTCCTGCTTGAGTGCCGGCTCGCGGTCACGCTCGGCCTGCAGCGTGTCGGTGGCGTCGGAGATCACCAGGAACCAGCCGGCGACGACGACCAGCACCGCGACGACGGCGTAGGCAGTGATCTTGGGCAGCGGCGGCCACTGCCCGGGTTTGTTCATGTCCAGGCCGCGGAACTGCGCCGCCGCCTCTTGGAACGCGCGCCCGAGGTCGAGGCCGGGCTTGTTCGCCTTGGTCACCATGGTGGGCCGTCCTCAGGGCTTTTGCGCGACGCGCGCGGGGGCCGCGGCAGGGGCCTCGGCCGGCGGCTGCACCTGCTTGAGCGACACGCGCAGCGAGAAGTCGTACAGGCGGCGCTGCTGATCGCGCGCAGCCTCGCGGGCATTGGACGACTGCGTGCCGGCGATCTTGATCTCGACGAGCTCCGGACGCTCGAGCCACGGCGAGTTGTACTGCGTGTTGCGCAGGAACTCCGAGACGCGCTCGTTGGTCTGCGCCACGCCGGTGATCGTCACGACGTTGTCGCTCTGGCGGATCGCCGTCAGGTAGACACCCTCGGGCGTCTGCTTGGCGATCTCGTTGAGCAGGTGCACCGGCACATTGCGGTTGGTCTGCAGGTCCTCGACCGCCTTCTGCCGCGCCTTCAGCGCCTCGATCTCGGCGCGCAGGTTCGCGATGTCCTTGATCTGGGCCTCGAGCTTGCGGATCTCGCTGGTCAGGAACGCATTGCGGTCCTGCTGCACCGACGTCAGCTGCTGCAGCAGCACCCACCACGTGCCGGCGATGGCCAGGCCCGCGATGGCGGAGACGACGAGACCGGCGTAGAACGCCTGCTGGCGCCGACGGCGCTTCTCTTCCCGGTGGGGAAGCAGGTTGATCAGGATCACTGCACGAACCTCCGCATCGCCAGACCGCAGGCAGTCAGGTACGACGGCGCCTCGCGACGCACGCGGCTCTCGCGCACCGCCGAGCCGAGCTTCATGTGCTCGAAGGGGTTGACGACCTGCGCCGCGAAGCCGGTCAGATCGGTCACACGCTCCTTGAGCCCCGGCAGCGTCGCCGTGCCGCCGCCGAGCATGATGTAGTGCACCTTGTGGTGCGGCGTGCTGGTGAAGAAGTACTGCAGCGCGCGCCCGATCTCCTGCGACAGCGTGTCGACGAAGGGCACGAGCACGGTCGACTCGTAGTCGTCCGGCAGGTCGCCCGAGAGCTTCTTGGCCTCGGCCTCCTCGAACGACAGGCCGTACTGGCGCGAAATCAGGTGCGTCAGCTGCGATCCGCCGAACGCCTGGTCGCGGTCGTACAGCAGCTCGTCGTCGCGCAGCACCTTCAGGCTCGTCGTGTCGGCACCGATCTCGAACAGCGCGACCAGCGCGTCCTTGCCGCCGCCGGGCAGCTGCGCGACGAGCCGGCTCATCGCCAGCCGTGATGCATGCGACTCGATGTCGAGGATGACCGGCTTCAGGCCCGCGGCCTCGGCGAGCCCCTGGCGGTCCTGGACCTTGTCCTTGCGCGACGCGGCGATCAGCACCTCGACGTCGCCGACCGAGGTCGTGCTCGGCCCGATGACGCAGAAGTCGAGGCTGACCTCGTCGAGCGAGAACGGGATGTACTGGTTGGCCTCGGACTCGACCTGCAGCTCGAGCTCTTCCTCGCGCAGGCCTGCCGGCAGGATGATTTTCTTCGTGATGACGGCCGACTGCGGCATCGCGAGCACGGCCTGGCGCGTCTTCGTGCCGCTCTTGCTGACGACGCGCTTGACGGCCTCGGCGACCTCGTCGAACTTCTCGATCTGACCGTCGACGATCCAGCCCTTCTCGAACGGCTCCGACGCGAATCGCTCGAGCACGTACTCGCCATCGGGGCCGCGATTGAGCTCGACGAGCTTCGCGCTCGACGAGCTGATGTCCAGCCCGAACATCGCCGGGTGCTTGCGCCCGAGCAGCGCATCGACAAAGCTCACGACCGACTCTCCCAACGATGGACCACGCGGCGAGCCGCCGCAGACCCGTTATCGGCACCGAAGCGCGGCCCCTGGAGCCACCGTCGCTGGGCCAACTGTCTTAATAAGTTACTTCCATGCTAGCAGCAAAGCCCGTGTGCGAAGGGGGAAAAGACGGGCACCTGGCGCCCATCTCGTTGCACCCCGCCGACGCCTGCCGGCCGCGCTGCGTGCGTGTGACAGCATCGGCCATCGCGGCCTTGGCGGCACGGCGGCGTTCGCGGCACACTTCACGCGGCCGCGGGTTTCCTGGCCCCGATTCCTATAATCGGCGGTCCGTTGCGGCACCGTGATGGCGCCTCGGCGCCACGCGCGGCGGTGACGGCCCGGACGGCACACCGCCGGCTGCGCCCGCCCGCCCCTTACGTCTCGTTTCGTGCCCAACATCGCCGTTTCGAAGTCCTGGCTGCTCAAGGCCCTGGCGTGGGCCGTCGGCGGCGCCGTCGCGGCGGTGCTGTCGGCCGGTGCGCTGGTGGCGATCGCGCTGGCGTTCGCGTACCCGAACCTGCCGCCGATCGACAGCCTGACGGACTACCGCCCCAAGCTGCCGCTGCGCGTGTTCTCCTCGGACGGCATGCTGCTGGCCGAATTCGGCGAGGAGCGGCGCACCTTCACGCCGATCGCGCAGATCCCCCTCGTGATGCGCCACGCGGTGCTCGCCGTCGAGGACGCGCGCTTCTACGAGCACGAGGGCGTCGACATCCTGGGCATCGTGCGCGCCGGCCTGGCCAACGTCGGCGAGGCCAAGAGCCAGGGCGGCTCGACGATCACGATGCAAGTCGCGCGCAACTTCTACCTGTCGTCGGAGAAGACGTTCACGCGCAAGATCTACGAGATCCTGCTGGCCCTGAAGATCGAGACGCAGCTCTCGAAGGACCAGATCCTCGAGGTCTACATGAACCAGATCTTCCTCGGCCAGCGCGCCTACGGCTTCGCCGCCGCGGCGCAGACCTATTTCGGCAAGCCGCTGGCCGAGCTGACCACTGCCGAGGCGGCGCTGCTCGCCGGCCTGCCGAAGGCGCCGTCGGCGTACAACCCCTTCGTCAACCCGCAGCGCGCGCTGCAGCGCCAGCGCTACATCCTCGACCGCATGCTCGAGGTCGGTTTCATCGACGAGGCCGAGCACGCCAGGGCGCGGGCACAGGAACTGCGCTACCGCCGCCCGTCGGAGGTGCGCGTGCACGCCGAGCACGCGGCCGAGACGGCGCGCCAGCTCGTGTTCGCCCAGTACGGCGAGGAGGCCTACACGCGCGGCCTCAACGTGACGCTGACGATCGACACCGGCGACCAGAACGCGGCGTTCCGCGCGCTGCGCGACGGGCTGATGGCGTTCGAGCGCCGCCAGCACTTCCGCGGGCCCGAGGCCTACGTCGACCTGCCCACCGACCCGGCTGCGCTCGACCTGCGCATCGCCGAGGCACTGGCCGACCACCCGGACAACGACGAGCTGCGCGCCGTCGTCGTGCTCGAGGCGTCGCCGCAGCGCGTCGTCGCGGCGCTGCAGTCGGGCGAGACGATCACCGTCACCGGTGCGGGGCTCAAGCCGGTCGAATCGGGTCTGTCGGCCAAGGCGCCGCCGAACAAGCAGATCCGCCGCGGCGCCGTCGTGCGTGCCACCAAGCTCGCCAACGGCACGTGGACGCTGACGCAGATGCCCGAGGTCGAAGCCGCGTTCGTCGCGCTCGAGCCGAAGACGGGGCACGTGCGCGCGATGGTCGGCGGCTTCGACTTCCGCAAGAGCGCGTTCAACCGCGTCACGCAGGGCTGGCGCCAGCCGGGATCGAGCTTCAAGCCGTTCATCTACTCGGCCGCGCTCGAGTACGGCGTGACCCCCACCACCGTCGTCAACGATGCACCGCTGTTCTTCGACGCCACCGCCACCGGCAGTCAGCCGTGGGAGCCGAAGAACTACGACGGCAAGTTCGAGGGCCCGATGTCGCTGCGCACGGCGCTCGCGAAGTCGAAGAACATGGTCTCGATCCGGCTGCTGCAGGCGATCGGGCCGCAGACGGCGCAGGACTGGATCGTGCGCTTCGGCTTCGACCGTGACAAGCACCCGCCGTACCTGACGATGGCGCTGGGCGCCGGCAGCGTGACGCCGCTGCAGATGGCCACCGCCTACGCCGTGTTCGCCAACGGCGGCTACCGCGTGCCGCCGACGCTGATCGAGCGCATCACCGACTCGCGCGGACGCGTGCTGTTCGAGGCCGAACCACCCGTGCTCGACCCGAGCACGCGCGTGATCGACGAGCGCAACGCGTTCGTGATGACGAGCCTGCTGCAGGAAGTCACGCGCAGCGGCACCGCCGCGCGCGCACAAGCCACGCTCAAGCGCCCCGACCTGTACGGCAAGACGGGCACGACGAACGACTCGATGGATGCCTGGTTCGCCGGCTGGCAGGCCAACCTCGTCGCCGTGGCCTGGGTCGGCTACGACACGCCGCGCAAGCTCGGCGACCGCGAAACCGGCGGCGGACTGGCGCTGCCGATCTGGATCGACTACATGGCCTACGCCCTCAAGGGCGTGCCGGTGCAGGAGCCCACGCCACCCGAGGGCGTCGTGCAAAGCGGCGGCGACTGGGCCTATGCCGAGTACGCCGACGGCGCCGGCATCCGTGCCATCGGACTCGAAGACGCGCTGCCGCCGACACCCACAGAAGACGAGCGGCGTGGCATCCTCGACCTGTTCCGGCGCTGAGCCGGCCGGCGAGGAGCGGCCGTCAGGGCACGACGCGCAGCGGCCGGCCCGCGTACTCGCTCGCGCAGTCCGACAGCACCGCGAAGAACTCGCGCCCCTCGCGGTCGATCCACGCGCCGCCGGCGTGGTGGAAGTGGTAGCCCTGGCGCGCGGCGAGCCAGATCTCGTGCAGCGGCGGCTGCGTGTTGATCACGATCTTGCGCCCGCCCGGGAACACGAGCTCGAGCAGGCCGCCGGTGCGCTGCGTGTCGACGTCGATCACGTCGTCCTGCAGCCAGCGGTCGGCCGCCGTCTCGACGGTGGCCAGCACCGCGGCACTCAGTCGGTCGTACTCGCTGTCGGTCAGCGGCGTGGCGGCAGGGACGGAAGCCATGGTCGATAGAATCCGCGCGATGAACGAAACCCGTCGGCGCAGTGTATCGGCGGCGCCGATGCCCCTGCGGCCGACGGCGCTGATCGCGCTGATCGCCGCCGCCGCGGCGCTCTCCGGCTGCGGCCAGAAGGGCGACCTGTACCTGCCCCCGCCCGACAAGGCCGCCTCGGCCCCCGCACGATGACGCTGCCCGGCGCGCCCTGGCTGCACCGCCGCGGCCGTTCGCTGTGGCTCGACGGCGTCGAGCTCGACGCGCTGGCGCGCACCCACGGCACGCCGCTGTACGTCTATGCGAAGCGCGCGATCGTCGCCGCCGCCGAGGCCTACCGCCGTGCCCTCGCGGGCCGCGCGCACCTGCTGTGCTACGCGATGAAGGCCAACTCGAACCTGGCCGTGCTGCACACGCTGGCGCGCGCAGGCTGCGGGTTCGACATCGTCTCGGTGGGCGAGCTCGAGCGCGTGCTGGCCGCCGGCGGCGACGCGGGCCAGGTCGTGTTCTCGGGCGTCGGCAAGACACGCGCCGAGATGGCACGCGCGCTCGAGGCGGGCGTGCGCTGCTTTAACGTCGAGAGCCGCCCCGAGCTCGAGCGCCTCGACGAGGTCGCGCGCGCGCACGGCGTGCGCGCGCCGGTGAGCCTGCGCGTGAACCCCGACGTCGACGCGAAGACGCACCCGTACATCTCGACCGGGCTGCGCGACAACAAGTTCGGCATCGCGCACGACGAGGCACTGGCCGCGTACCGCGACGCGGCCGCACGGGCGGGCCTGCAGGTGGTCGGCATCGACTGCCACATCGGCTCGCAGATCACCGAGGTCGCCCCGTATCTCGATGCGCTCGACCGCGTGCTCGACCTGGTCGAGGCCGTCGAGGCCGAGGGCATCGCGCTGCACCACCTCGATCTCGGCGGCGGCCTGGGCATCACCTACACCGACGAGAGCCCGCCCACACCCGACGCGCTGGTGCGCGCGCTGCTCGCGCGGCTGGACGCGCGCGGCCACGCGCAGCGCGAGCTGCTGCTCGAGCCGGGCCGCTCGCTGGTCGGCAACGCCGGCGTGCTGCTGACCGAGGTGCAGTACCTCAAGCCCGGCGCGCACAAGAACTTCTGCATCGTCGACGCGGCGATGAACGACCTCGTGCGCCCGGCGATGTACGAGGCCTGGATGGCGATCGTGCCCTGCGTCGAGCGCGACGCCGCGCCGCGGACCTGGGACGTCGTCGGCCCGGTGTGCGAGTCGGGCGACTGGCTTGGCCGCGACCGCGCGCTCGCGGTCGAGGCCGGCGACGTGCTCGCCGTGCTGTCGGCCGGCGCCTACGGCATGGCGATGGCGAGCAACTACAACAGCCGCCCGCGCGCCGCCGAGGTGATGATCGACGGCGACCGCGCCTTCGTCGTGCGCGAGCGCGAGACGGTGCGTGCGCTGTTCGCCGGCGAGCACCTGCTGCCCGACTGATTCGGCCTGGCTCACGATCGCATCGAGCTGCCGGCCGATAACGCGGCAGGTTGCGGTCCTTTGCCCGTGCGGCCGGCCTGCACAGGTCGTGGCGGCAGGGCGACGGCGGCACCTGCGTTCTCCGGCCCACCTCGCGCGGACAGGTCGCGGCATGCGATGGTCGGCACGGTCGACCCCCGACCGTGCCGTGCTCGGGCTGGCGCGGGCGCGAATGGGGCCTGCGCCCGCAGGTACCCCCATCGCCCTGCGCTCCACTGTGGTCAGCCTGCACGCGCGCGCAGTGCGCCATCGTTGGGACGGCGCGCGGCGCGGGTGTGCGGGCGCAGGCCCCATTCGCGCCCGCCGCCCAGCGTGGCAGGGCAGTCACGGGACGGACGGCACGACGGCGCGCAGTGCGCCGACGCTGCCGCGCGAGGTGGGCCGCAGAACGCATGCCCGCGCCGCGCGCCGCGCGCCCACCTGCGCAGCCCACCCGATGGGAGCGACCGCCACGGGTCGCTCCCCCCCCGTCAAACCCTGACGGGCTGGGCCCCGCGACGGCCAGCCGGCGCAGGCCGAAGCCCGGCGTCAGATCCGCCCTTCCTCGACGGCGTGGCAAGCCACCTGCACGCCCTTGAACGTCGTCAGCGCCGGGCGCTCGCGGCGGCAGCGCGCGTCGGCGTGCGGACAGCGCGGGTGGAAGGCGCAGCCGCCGGGCGGGTTCAGCGGGTTGGGCACCTCGCCTTGCACCGGCGTGCGCGCGCGGCCCGTCATGTGGATGTCGGGGATCGCGTCGAGCAGCATGCGCGTGTACGGGTGGCGCGGCGCGGCGAACAGCTCGCGCTTGGGTGCCAGCTCGACGAGCCGCCCGAGGTACATCACGCCGACCTCGTCGGCCACGTGACGCACGACCGCCAGGTTGTGCGAGATGAACAGGTAGGTCAGCTGCCGCTCGCGCTGCAGGTCCTTCATGATGTTGAGGACCTGCGCCTGCACCGACACGTCGAGTGCCGAGGTCGGCTCGTCGCAGACGAGGAACTCGGGTCCGGTGGCCAGCGCGCGCGCGATCGAGACGCGCTGGCGCTGCCCGCCCGAGAACTGGTGCGGGAACTTCTCGCAGTCGGCCGCGGCCAGCCCGACCGACTGCAGCAGATCGACGACGCGCTCGCGCACCGCCGCGTCCCCGCGCACGAGCGCGTGCTCGCGCAGCGGCTCGGCGACGATGTCGAGCACCTTCCAGCGCGGGTTCAGGCTCGCGTACGGGTCCTGGAAGATCATCTGCATGCGCCGGCGCAGCGCACGCAGCGCCGCGCCGTCGAGCGACGCGGTGTCGGCGCCGTCAAAGTGCACGCTGCCGCGCGTGGGCGCATACAGCCCCACCAGCAGCCGCGCGACGGTGCTCTTGCCGCAGCCCGACTCGCCCACCAGCGCCAGCGTGCGGCCGCGCGCGATCGCGAAGCTCACGCCGTCGACGGCGTGCACGAACTGGCGCGGCTTGCGCTCGACGACGCGGTTGAGCCAAGGAGCCGAGACGTCGAACACCTTGGCCAGGTCGCGCACCTCGACGAGCGTGCGGGTGTCTTGGGCCACGGCGCTCACGCCCCTGCTCCCGGCACGTGCAGCCAGCACGCCGCGCGCGTCGCGCCGGCCGGCATCAGCTCGGGGCGCTCGCGGCGGCAGCGCTCGAACGCCTTCGGGCAGCGCGGGTTGAACGCGCAGCCCGCGGGGATCGCGTTCAGCCGCGGCATCGCGCCGTCGATCTGCGCGAGCCGCTCGCGCTCGTCGTCCATCGCCGGGATCGAGCCCATCAGGCCCTCGGTGTACGGGTGGTTCGGGCGGTGGATCACGTCGTGCACCGGGCCGATCTCGACGATGCGCCCGGCGTACATCACCGCGACACGGTCGCAGGTCTCGGCGATCACGCCCATGTCGTGCGTGACCAGCATCACCGCCGCGCCGTGCTCGCGGCACAGGCGCTTGAGCAGCGCGATGATCTGCGCCTGGATCGACACGTCGAGCGCCGTCGTCGGCTCGTCGGCGACGATCAGCCGCGGCTCGGCCGCGAGCGCGAGCGCGATGACGACGCGCTGGCGCATGCCGCCCGAGAACTGGTGCGGGTAGTGGTCGATGCGCTGCTCGGCGGCCGGGATGCCGGTCTCCTGCAGCAGCCGGATCGCGCGCTGCCGCGCCTCGGCCGCCGACACCGGCAGGTGCGTGCGGATCGTCTCGACGAGCTGGCGGCCCACCGTGTACAGCGGGTTCAGCGACGTCAGCGGGTCCTGGAAGATGGCGCCGATCCTGCGCCCGCGGATCGCGCGCATCTGCTCGTGCGGCAGGTCGTCGATGCGCTGCCCCTCGAGGCGGATCTCGCCGCCGGCGATGCGCCCCGGCGGCTCGAGCAGGCCGATGATCGCGGCGCCGGTCAGGCTCTTGCCCGCCCCCGACTCGCCGACGACGCCGAGGATCTCGCCCGGCGCGATCGTGAACGAGATGTCGTCGAGCGCGAGCAGCGTGCCGCGGCGCGTCGGGAACTCGACGCGCAGGTGGCGCACCTCGAGCAGCGGCGGCTTCATCGGCACCCGCCACACCGCCGCGCGGGCGCCGCGGCCCGCCGGAGCGACACCGAACGAAGGAAGGCCGCCACCACGTTCACCGCAGCCGGGGGTTCAGCGCGTCGCGCAGCCAGTCGCCGAGCAGGTTGACCGACAGCGCGATCAGCACCAGCACGGCGCCCGGGAAGACGGTGATCCACCACTCGCCCGAGAACAGGAAGTCGTTGCCGACGCGGATCAGCGTGCCCAGCGACGGCTGCGTCGGCGGCACGCCGACGCCGAGGAACGACAGCGTGGCCTCGATGATGATCGCCGAGGCGACCTGGATCGTCGCCAGCACCAGCACCGGGCCCATCACGTTGGGCAGCACGTGCCTGAGCATGATGCGCGCGGGCGCCACGCCGATCACGCGGGCGGCCTGCACGTACTCCTTGTGCCGCTCGACCAGCGTCGAGCCGCGCACGGTGCGCGCGTACTGCACCCAGCCCGACAGCGAGATCGCGAGGATCAGCACCGCGAAGGCCAGCGTCTCGTGCGCGTCGGGGAACATCGCGCGGCCGACGCCGTCGATCAGCAGCGCGATCAGGATCGCCGGGAACGACAGCATCACGTCGCACACGCGCATGATGAAAGCGTCGGTCTTGCCGCCGACGAAGCCCGACAGCAGCCCGAGCGACACACCGATCACGACCGACAGCACGACCGACGCGAGCCCGACGAGCAGCGAGATGCGCGCGCCGTACATCAGCGCCGACAGGATGTCGCGCCCCTGGTCGTCGGTGCCGAGCAGGTACTTGGCGCGGCCCTCGTCCATCCACGCCGGCGGCAGCCGCGAGTCGGCGAGCTCGAGCGACGCGAGGTCGAACGGGTTGTGCGGTGCGACGACCTCGGCGAACAGCGCGCAAAACACGCAGACGAACGCGATCGCCGCGGCGGCGATCGCCACCGGCGAGGTGCGGAAGCTGTACCAGACGTCGCCGTCGAAGAAGCGGCGCAGCGCGGCTTGCATGGGAGCGGGACTTCACACGAGCGGGCCGCCCGCCGCACGCGGCGACGGGCGGGCGCGCAAGACTCACTTCACGTGGATGTAGCGGAACGGCATGAAGTTGTCGGGCAGCTGCACGACCTCGACGTTCTTCTTCATGCCCCACGCCAGCGCCTGCTGGTGCAGCGGGATGTGGCCGATGTCGTCCTGGTGGATCTTGAACGCCTCGGCGATCATCGCGTTGCGCTTGGCCTGGTCGGTCTCGCTCTGGATCAGGTTGGTCAGCTCGTCGACGCGCGGATTGCTGTACGAGCCCAGATTGAACTGGCCCTGGCCCTTGTCGTTGGGCGTGTGCATCAGCGCGTTGAGCGGGTTGTGCGAGTCGTAGGTGCCCGGCGTCCAGCCCAGCAGGTAGAAGCTCGTGTCACGGCGCAGGATCTTCGGGAAGTACGTCGCCTTGCTCTCGGCCTGCAGGTTGACCTTGACGCCGATGCGCGCGAGGTTGGCCGCCACCGCCTGGCAGATCTCGCCGTCGTTGACGTAGCGGTCGTTCGGGCAGTTCATGCCGACCTCGAAGCCGTTCGGGTAGCCGGCCTCGGCGAGCAGCTTGCGCGCCGCGTCGGGGTCGTAGGGCAGGCGCTTGTTGAGCTCGGGCACGAAGCCCTTGATGCCCGGCGCGACCATCAGACCCGTGGGCGTGGCCGCGCCGCGCATCACGCGGCTCTTGATCGTCTCGATGTCGATCGCCTGGTAGAAGGCCTGGCGCACCCGCTTGTCCTTGAACGGGTTCTTGCCCTTGACGCTGGACTGCAGCAGCTCGTCGCGCTTCTGGTCCATGCCGAGGAAGATCGTGCGCAGCTCGGGGCCCTGCATCACCTTCAGGTTCGGGTTGGCGGCGATGCGCGGCACGTCCTGCAGCGGCACCGGCTCCATCAGGTCGATCTCGCCCGACAGCAGCGCCGCGACGCGCGTCGCGTCGTTGCCGATCGGCGTGAAGATCACCTCGGTGACGTTGCCTTCGATCTTGCCCCAGTAGTTCGGGTTGCGCTGGAACGTCGTGCGCGTCGTCGGCTGGCGCTCGCGCAGGCGGAACGGGCCGGTGCCGTTGGCGCGGAAGCTCGCCGCGTTCTCGACGCCCTTGCGGCGATCGACCGGCAGCTCGGCCTTGTTGTCCTCGCACCACTTCTTGCTCATGATGTACACGAGCGAGATCACGTCGGGCAGGATCGGGAACGGCGCCGTCGTCTCGATCTCGACGGTGTGCGCGTCGACCTTGCGCACCTCCTTGATCGACGCGGTGTAGCTCTTCATGTCGGAGCCCTCGCCGGCAGCGCGCCTGAACGAGAACACGACGTCGTCGGCGGTGAACGGCGTGCCATCGTGGAACGTGACCCCCTTGCGCAGCTCGAAGCGCCACACCGTGGGCGAGGTCTGCCGCCACGCGGTGGCCAGCGCGGGCTTGAGCGCGAGCTTCTCGTCGCGGCCGACCAGCGGCTCGTAGACGTTGGCGGTCACGCTCAACTGCAGCGACTCGTTGAGCGAGTGCGGGTCCATCGACGTCGCGTCGCCCTGGTTGGCCACGCGCAGCGTGGCCGCCGACGCGGTGCCGAACGCCAGCGCGAGCGCGGCGGCGACGAGGGTGGTCTTGAGCTTCATGCAGATCTCCTTGGACGAAGTGCCGTCAGTGCGCGGCAGCGGATGTCTCGATCCGCAGCCGCGGATCGACGGCGAAATACAGCAGGTCGACGACGAGGTTGATGACGACGAAGATCAGCGCGATCAGGCACAGGTACGCGGCCATCACCGGGATGTCGGCGAACTGCACGGCCTGGATGAACAGCAGCCCCATGCCGGGCCACTGGAACACCGTCTCGGTGATGATCGCGAACGCGATCAGCGAGCCCAGCTGCAGCCCGGTGATCGTGATCACCGGCACCAGCGTGTTCTTCAGCGCGTGGCCGAAGTGCACCGTGCGGTCGGGCAGCCCGCGGGCGCGCGCGAACTTGATGTAGTCGGTGCGCAGCACCTCGAGCATCTCGGCGCGCACCAGCCGCATGATCAGCGCGAGCTGGAAGATCGCCAGCGTGACCGCCGGCAGGATCAGGTGCTTCCAGCCGGTGGGCGTCAGCAGCCCGGTGGTCCACGCACCGATCGCCACCACCTCGCCGCGGCCGAAGCTCGGCAGCACCTTGAGCTCGACGGCGAACACGAGGATCAGCAGGATGCCGATCAGGAAGGTCGGCAGCGACACGCCGAGCAGCGACGCCGCCATCGCCACCTGCGCACCGAAGCTGCCGCGCCGCAGCGCCGCGTACACACCCAGCGGCACGCCGACCGCGAGCGCGAGCACCGCGGCGGCGAAGGCGAGCTCGATCGTCGCCGGGAAGCGCTCTGCGATCAGCGCCGACACCTTGCGCCCCTGGCGCAGGCTCAGGCCGAACTCGCCCTGCATCGCGTTGCCGACGAAGCGCGCGAACTGCGCCGGAAACGGCTGGTCCAGCCCGAGATCGGCGCGCAGCCGCTCGCGCTGCTCGGGCGTCGCGTCCTGGCCGAGCAGGTTGGTCACCGGGTCGCCGACGTACTGGAACAGCATGAACGCGATGAAAGCCACCGTCAGCATCACGACGATGGCCTGCACCAGGCGGCGGAGGATGAACGCGAGCATCGGGGGCGGACTGTAGCGCGCCCGCAAGCGCGCAGCGGCGGGACAGCCTTCGGACCTCAGGGAGCCTTCACGGGCGGCATGTCGAGGCGATGATCCGCGCGGCGCACGACGCCGGCGCTGGCCTTCACCAACCACGGGATCGCCGGATCGTGCGGCGGGAGGTGCGGCACGTCCAGCCAGCCGCGCTGGCACAGCGTCAGTGCGCACTCGAACCGCGTTCGGACTCGCACCGCACCGAGGGTTGGCGGGAAACGTGTGGGTGTCTTCGTCCCGGCGTATCGATTCGTGGTCGACGACGGCTTGCGATCGCTCATCGGAGCCGAGCGCGATTCTCACCAGGGCCTGCGCCGCCGCCGGGTCCGGGGGCAGGAACAAAAAAGCCCGCCGTGCGGGGCACGACGGGCTTCGTCGTCACAACCCGGGCTGACCGCAGTCAGCCGAAGGGTCAGAACGAGTGGCGGATACCGGCGATCAGGCCCGTCTTCTTGTCCCAGGCGTAGATCGAGGTACCGAGGCCGGCGCCGTCGTCCTTCGTCTCGCCGTAGTAGGCATAGGCCTGCGTACGCTTGCTCAAGTCGTACGTGAAGCCGACTTGCCACTGCTTGAAGTCGTTGATGTCGGTGCCGTTCTCGGTCTTGCCCTGGCCGTACTGGGCGATGACAGCAGCGGCACCGAACGGCACGCGCACACCAATCTGCCACGCGCTGAAGTCGAGGTCCAGCACGTCGCCGCTGTTGCCCATGTTGTACGTGCCCGCGACGCGCGCGACGCCGAAGTCGTAGCTCGCGCCGAGCTGCGTCAGCTTGGCAGTGTTGTCCGCCGAGCTCGTCGTGAACAGACCGCCGGGGACACCGACCTGCTCGGTCGTGTACTGCGTGTAGGCCACCGCCACGCTCAGCGGACCCGAGCGGTACTGGGCCATCGCGCCGATGCGCACTTCATCGCGCGAACCGTTGTTGTCGGACTCGAACTTGTTCAGGTTCGGGCCCGCACCGTACTGCAGGCGCAGCGTCAGGCCGCCGGCGATGGTCGGCGAGATGTAGGTGATGCCGTTGGCGCGCGTGCCGCCGGCGAACTGCTGACCCCAGACGTGCGACTGGTCGGCACCGTGCTGGCCTTCCGAGCCCACCTGGTAGCCCGACAGCGTCGACAGCTCGTAGAGGTTGGTGTACTGGTAGCCGAGGCGCACTTCACCGAAACCACCGCTCAGCGCGACGTACGACTGGCGGTTCAGGCTGGTCGAGCTGCGGCCGCCTTCACCGATGCCGGTCTGCGCCAGGCCGTCCATCTGGTGGCCCGAGTTGGACGTGCGCTGGTTCGTCAGCTGCTGGCTCGTGACGCTCAGGCCCTGCTCGATCACGAAGCTGGCCTTCAGGCCACCGCCCAGGTCCTCGACACCGCGGAAGCCGAAACGGTTGCCCGCCGCGCCGCCGTCTTGGATGCCCTGCGACTTGGTGTCGCCGAGGGTGTCGTCCGACCACGACTTGTAGCCGTAGCCGGCATCGATGACGCCGTACAGCGTGACCGACGACTGCGCGAACGCGCCGCCCGCGACCAGGGCCGCGGCCAGGGCAATCAGGGATTTCTTCATTACCTATCTCCAGGGTTGAACGGGGGAAGTCCCGGTTCGGGGAACGATGCCCGCCTGCGCGGCGGGGTCGATCTGCGTAACCTCCGCAACGGGAAGTCGAGGCGTATTGCACCAGAGGGGTTCGCCCGCGCGCTAGCGGGGAACCGTGAAGCCACCCGACTTTGTTGCAGTGATACAACGCGCTTACATGTGAGCATGCGCTCGCTCCTCTCGGTTGTGAACCCTGTCACGCCGCGGCGATCGGCTATGCTCGGGCCCATGAGCTTCGCCGACGCCTTGCTGGTGGCCGCCGACAACGGGCTGCGCACGCTGTTCGGCCGCGTGCACGCGTCGCGCCCGGCGCCCGCGGCAGGCGCGCCGGCGCCCGAACTCGACGCCGACGAGCGCGAACTCGCCGGCGCGCTGATGCGCGTGAACCACGTCGGCGAGGTCTGCGCGCAGGCGCTGTACCAGGCGCAGGCACTGACCGCGCGCTCGCCCGCGCTGCGCGCGCAGATGCGACGCGCCGCGCGCGAAGAGACCGACCACCTCGCGTGGACGCAGCAGCGCCTCGACGAGCTCGGCGACCACGCGAGCCGGCTCAACCCGCTGTGGTACGCCGGTGCGTTCGGCATCGGCCTGCTGGCCGGGCGCTTCGGCGACCGCGTGAGCCTGGGCTTCGTCGTCGAGACCGAGCGTCAGGTCGAGCAGCACTTGGCCGGGCACCTGCAGCGCCTGCCCGCGCGCGACACGGCATCGCGCGCGATCGTCGAGCAGATGATGGTCGACGAGGCGCGCCACGCCGCCGACGCGCTGGCCGCCGGCGGCGCCGAGCTGCCGCTGCCGGTGCGGCTGCTGATGCGCGCCGCGGCCAAGGTGATGACGGTCACGGCGCACCGCGTCTGACGCGCGGCGCCGCGCGCGCGGGCTTCAGGCCGCCTCGACGATCTCGAAACTGGTCACGATCTCGGCCGTCTTGGCCAGCATTGCGGTGGCCGAGCAGTACTTCTCGTGCGACAGAGCGATCGCGCGCTCGACGGCCGCTGCGGGCAGCCCCTTGCCGCGCACGATGAAGTGCAGCGCGATGCGCGTGAACACCTTGGGGTCGGCGGCGGCGCGCTCGGCGCTCATCTTCACCTGGCAGCCGCGCACGTCGTGGCGGCCGCGCTTGAGGATCAGCACGACGTCGTAGGCCGTGCAGCCGCCGGCGCCGGCGAGCAGCGTCTCCATCGGCCGCGGCGCGAGGTTGCGCCCGCCGCCATCGGGGGCGCCGTCCATCGCGAGCAGGTGGCCGCTGCCCGTCTCGGCGACGAAGGCCATGCCGCTGTCGGCGAGCCACTGGACCGTGCATTCCATGCGTGCGCTCCTGCACCACGACGGTGCCGGTGTTACGAAAGCGTGGCATTGTGCACTGCGGCGACGGCCGTCTGGAGTGGTCACTCCAGCGATGGCGCCGTGGGCATATTGCAGCGCAACATCGCTCGCGCTAGACTGCCGCCAAGGTTTGGACGAGCGATCAAGCCTCGCAGGCTGCGCGACGCCGACCACCGGTTGTCTCCTCCACCTCCTTCAATGGTGGTTCGGGCCCGGGGCGCGAGCCCCGGGCTCTTTTTTTTCGCGCCGAGGCGGCGGCTATCATCGCCGCCCCCACCGATTCGCCCACGCCATGGCTGGTGCCCGCCCCCGAGCCGACCGCGCGCCGCGCGCACCGCGCCGCACGCCCAAAGTCGCCCCCGACTACCTGCGCCGCATCCTGACGGCCAAGGTCTACGACGTCGCGATCGAGTCGCCGCTCGAGCCGGCGCGCTCGCTGTCGAAGCGGCTGCACAACACGGTGCTGCTCAAGCGCGAGGACCAGCAGCCGGTGTTCAGCTTCAAGCTGCGCGGCGCGTACAACAAGATGGCGCACCTGGCGCCCGAGCAGCTCGCGCGCGGCGTGATCTGCGCGTCGGCCGGCAACCACGCGCAGGGCGTCGCGCTCGCGGCCAAGCGGCTGGGCTGCCGCGCCGAGATCGTGATGCCGGTGACGACACCGCAGCTCAAGATCGACGCGGTGCGCGCGCTCGGCGGCCACGTCGTGCTGCACGGCGACAGCTACTCCGACGCCTATGCGCGCGCGCTCGAGATCGAGCGCGAGCGCGGCCTGACCTTCGTGCACCCGTTCGACGACCCCGACGTGATCGCCGGCCAGGGGACGATCGGCATGGAGATCCTGCGCCAGCACCCGGGGCCGATCGACGCCGTGTTCGTCGCCATCGGCGGCGGCGGGCTCGTGGCCGGCGTCGCGTCGTACATCAAGGCCGTGCGCCCCGAGGTGCGCGTGATCGGCGTGCAGATGCGCGACTCCGACGCGATGCTGCGCTCGGTGCGCGCCGGCAAGCGCGTCGCGCTGCACGACGTCGGGCTGTTCTCCGACGGCACCGCGGTCAAGATGGTCGGCGAGGAGACGTTCCGCCTCGCGCGCGCACTCGTCGACGACTACGTCGTCGTCGACACCGACGCGGTGTGCGCCGCGATCAAGGACGTGTTCGAGGACACGCGCAGCATCATGGAGCCGGCCGGGGCGCTGGGCGTGGCGGCGATCAAGCAGTACGTCGAGGCCACCGGCGCGCGGGACCAGACGCTGGTGGCGATCACCTGCGGCGCGAACATGAACTTCGACCGCCTGCGCTTCGTCGCCGAGCGCGCCGAGGTCGGCGAGCAGCGCGAGGCGCTGTTCGCGGTGACGATCCCCGAGGAGCGCGGCTCGTTCAAGCGCTTCTGCGCGCTGGTGGGCCCGCGCAACGTGACCGAGTTCAACTACCGCATCAGCGACGCGAAGGTCGCGCACGTGTTCGTCGGCGTCGCGACGCACCAGCGCGGCGAGGCGGCGCGCATCGCGGCGAACTTCGAGCGCCACGGCTTCCCGACCGTCAACCTCACCGACGACGAGCTGGCCAAGCTGCACGTGCGCCACATGGTCGGCGGCCGCTCCGAGCTCGCGCGCGACGAGCGGCTGTTCCGCTTCGTGTTCCCCGAGCGGCCCGGCGCGCTGATGAAGTTCCTCGCCGCGATGCACCCGGGCTGGAACATCAGCCTGTTCCACTACCGCAACCAGGGCGCCGACTACGGCCGCATCCTGGTCGGCATCCAGGTGCCGCGCGGCGACCGCCGCGCGCTGCGGCAGTTCCTCGACACGCTGGGCTACCCCTACGTCGACGAGACCGACAACCCGGTGTACCGCCTGTTCCTGCGCTGACGCGGCGCGCGGGGGCGCGCATACACTGGGGCCATGTCCGCCTCGCGCTCGCTCGTCGCACCGACGTCGAACCCGCTGCTCGAACGCGCGCTGCTCGACAAGCTGCACAAGCGCAGCCTGACGTGCGGCAGCTTCGGCGAGCTCGAGCCGCTGGCGGTGCGACTCGGGCTGATCCAGAACACGCTCAAGCCGCGGCTGCGCGACCCGCAGGTGCTGCTGTTCGCGAGCGACCACGGCTTGGCCGTCGACGGCATCGCCGAGGCCGGGCGCAGCACGCGCGACCAGGTGCTGCAGGTGCTGCACGCGCGCTCGCCGCTGACGGTGTTCGCGCGCCAGCAGGGCATCGCGCTGACGGTCGTCGACGCCGGCGTCGCCGACCCGCTGCCGGCGCACGAGCTGCTGCTGGTGCGCAAGATCGCGCACGGCACGCGCAACGCGCGCGTGCACGCGGCGATGAGCCTCGAGCAGGCGCACGCGGCGATCCGCGCCGGCATGGAGATCGCCGAGGCGATGCCGGGCAACGTCGCGCTGTGCGCCGGCCTCGGCGTGGGCGCCGACGTCAGCGCCGCGCTGGTGCTCGCGCGCCTGTCGCAGGTGCCGCTGCGCCACCTGCTGTGGGCCGGCCCGACGATGACGGAGGCCACGCTGGCGCAGCTGCTGCTCGTCGCGCAGAGTGCGCAGGGGCGCCACCGCGGCGTCGCCGAGCCGGTCGAGGTGCTGGCCGCGTTCGGGGGCTTCGAGATCGCGATGCTCGTCGGCCTGATGCTCGCGGTGGCCGCCAAGCGCCAGCTGCTGCTCGTCGACGGCATGGCTGCCTGCGCGGCGCTGCGCGTCGCGCAGCGCATCGCGGCGCCGGTCACCGACTACTGCGTGTTCTGCCGCAGCCACGGCCGCCAGAACCTCGACCACGCGCTGGGCGTGTTCCACGCGAGCGCGCTGCTCGAGCTGGGCATGGACAGCATCGACGGCACCGGCGCGACGCTCGCGTGGCCGCTGGTCAAGTCGGCCGCCGCGCTGCTGACCGACGTCGCCGAAGGCGACGAGCCCGGCCCGTCGCGCCCGGCCGCGCTCGATGCGGCGCTGGCCGGCACCCCCGCCCCCGCCGGCGACTCGGTGCGCTGAGCGCCGCGGCCGTCAATCGGCCGGTCCGCGCCGGTGGTTCAGTCGTTGCTCGGCGGTTCGTCGCCCGCTGGCGGCGCCGGCGCGGGCGCAGCGACGGCTGGCGCACGCGGCAGCATCCCGGGCATCGGCGCCGGCGGCGGCATCGCGCCGGCGCGTGCCGGCGGCAGCGCGCCGGTGGCGGGCGGCGGCAGGGCCGGCAGTTCGAGTTCGACCGTCGCGGTGCCGTCGCGCGGCCCGAGCGACGCGCCGCGCCGGTGCACGGCCAGCAGCACGGTCTGCCCATCGACGACGGCGCCGACGCGAAACGCGCGCGCGGGCTTGTCGTCGACGGCGATCAGCGCGACGCCGCCGCGGTCGGACGGCGTCTTCGGCGCAACGACGCCGAGCAGGCGAAAGCGCGACGCCGCCGCCGGCTCGACCGCCCCGTCGGCGTCGCCGTCTTCGGTCGCCCCGGCCTGCGGCGGCGCGCCGAGCACGCGCGACCAGTCGCCGCGCATCGCCGCGGCGGGGCCCACCGGCGTCGTGAACGACGGCGCGCGCGGCGCCTCGACGCCCAGGCGCAGCGCCCAGAACACCGCACTCGCCCCCACGGCGCCCCAGGTCACGAACGCAAACAGGCGGGTCATCATCGGCGTCTATTATTGAGAAGTTCCGTTCACGCCCGCTGCCGGGCCTCCCGCGCGCCATGCCCCCGCACCCCCGACCCCGCCCCGCCCGCGACCTGCCTGCCGTTGCGCGCCGCCGCGCCGCGGCGGGCTTCACGCTGATCGAGCTGATGGTGGTGCTCGTCATCATCGGCGTGCTCGCCGCGCTGATCGTGCCCAACGTGCTCGACCGCGCCGACGACGCGCGCGTGACCGCCGCGCGCACCGACGTCAACAACCTGATGCAGGCGCTCAAGCTGTACCGCCTCGACAACCAGCGCTACCCGACCGCCGAGCAGGGGCTCGACGCGCTGGTGCGCCGGCCCACCACCGGCCCGGTCCCGCCGAACTGGAAGCCCTACGTCGAGAAGCTGCCCAACGACCCCTGGGGCCGCCCGTACCAGTACCTGAACCCCGGGGTGCGCGGCGAGATCGACGTCTTCAGCTTCGGCGCCGACGGACAGCCCGGCGGCGAGGGCAAGGACGCCGACATCGGCTCCTGGCAGTAGCGCCGCGCGCTGGCGCGACGACCCGTGATGCGCGTCCAACGCGGGTTCACGCTGATCGAGCTGATGGTGGTGGTCGCGCTGGTCGCGATCAGCGCCGGCGCGATCGCGATCGCGCTGCGCGACAGCGCCGCCGACCGCCTCGAGCGCGAGGGCGCGCGGCTGGCCGCGCTGCTCGAGTCGGCGCGCGCCGAGGCGCGCGCCACCGGCGTGCCGGTGCGCTTCGAGCTCGCGGCCGCCGACGACCCGGCGGGCGCGCACTTCCGCTTCGTCGGCCTGCCGCGGGCGACGCCGCTGCCGTCGCGCTGGCTCGACGCCGACGTCGGCGCGCAGATCGTCGGCGCGCGCGCGCTCGTGCTCGGCCCCGAGCCGCTGCTGCCGCCGCAGGCGATCGTGCTGCGGCTGGGCGAGCAGCGGCTGACGCTGGCCACCGACGGGCTGGCACCGTTCGGGCCGTCGGCGCTGTCCACGCCATGACGTCGGCGCTACGCCGCCGCGGCGCCGCGGGCTTCACGCTCGTCGAGACGCTGGTCGCGCTGGCCATCGTCGCGATCACGCTCGGCGCCGGCCTGAAGGCCGCCGGTGCGCTGAGCGGCAACACGCAGCGGCTCGTCGACGTGACCGCGGCGCAGTGGTGCGCCGACAACCGGCTGACCGAGCTGAAGCTCGCGCGCCAGTTCCCCGGCATCGGCGACAGCGACTTCGCGTGCGAGCAGCTCGGCCGCACCTACGCCGGGCGGCTCGAGGTGCGCGCGACGCCGAACCCCAACTTCCGCCGCGTCGACGCGCGCATCGCCGACGAGGCCGGGCAGCCGCTGCTGACGCTGTCGACGGTGCTGCCGCGCTTTTGAGATGGCCCGTCTCCACGGCGACTTCGACCCACCGCGCCGCCACGGTGCGCGTGGCTTCACGCTCGTCGAGGTGCTCGTCGCACTCGTCGTGATGGCGGTGCTCAGCGCGCTGGCGTGGCGCGGCGTCGACGGCATGGCGCGCGCGCGCGAGGTCAACGCCGAGCAGACGCAGCGCATGCTGCGCCTCGACACGGTGCTCGCGCAGTGGGCGCACGACCTGCAGGCGGTGCGCGAGGTCGGCGTCGTGCCCGCGCTGGCCTTCGACGGTGCGTCGCTGCGGCTCGTGCGCGATGCCGGCGACGGCGTGCAGCTCGTCGTGTGGGCGCTGCGCGGCACGACGCTGACGCGCTGGGCCAGCCCCGTCGTCACGCGCGTGGGCGAGCTGCAGGACAGCTGGCTGCGCTCGCTGCAGCTGCTGGGCAACGAGCCGGGGCAGCTGCGCGCGCTCGACGGTGTGGCCACGCTGCAGGTCTTCTTCTTCCGCCGCAACGGCTGGAGCAACGCGCAGTCCAGCGGCGACGTCGCCGCGCCGGGAACCGCGCCGGCCGGTGCCGCCACCGAGGAACTGCCCGGCGGCGTGCGCATCGTGCTCGCGTTCGACGCCGCGTCGGGGTGGGCCGGCACGCTCACGCGCGACGTCGCGCTCGGCCCGCAGACCCCGCAATGACCGCGCCGCGCCACGCCACCCGCCACCGCCGTGCGCGCCCGCAGCGCGGCGCCGCGCTGCTGGTGGCGATGCTGATCCTCAGCGTCGTCGCGACGCTGGCCACGGCAATGGTCTGGCAGCAGTGGCGCGCGGTGCAGGTCGAGGCGGCCGAGCGTGCGCGCACGCAGTCGGCGTGGATCCTCAACGGGGCGCTCGACTGGGCGCGGCTGATCCTGCGCGAGGACGGCCGCGACGGTGGCGCCGATCACCTCGGCGAGCCGTGGGCCGTGCCGCTGGCCGAGGCGCGGCTGTCGACCTTCCTCGCGGTGGACCGCGATGCGACGACCGACGACGGCCCCGAGGCCTTTCTCGCCGGCGCCATCACCGACGCGCAGGCACGCTACAACCTGCGCAACCTCGTCGTGCAGGGCCAGGTCGTGCCGGCGCAGCTGCGCGTGCTGCAGCGCCTGTGCGAGGCGGCGGGGCTGCCGGCCTCGGTCGCCGAGCAGATCGCCGCCGGGCTGCGCGCCGCGTGGAGCGACAGCGCCGACGCCGACGCGCCGCTCACGCCGCGCCACGTCGCCGAGCTGCGCTGGCTCGGCGTGTCCGACGACGCGGTGCAGCGTCTGGCGCCGTGGCTGACGCTGCTGCCGGCGCCGACGCCGGTCAACCTGAACACGGCGCCGCGCGAGGTGCTGGCGGCCGTGCTCGAGGGGCTGGATGCCGCGAGCGCCGAGCGCCTCGTGCAGGCGCGCGACCGCAGCCCGTTTCGCAGCGTCGAACAGGCGAAGTCGGTGCTCGGCGCCGACTCGCCGGTGCGCTTCGACGGCACCGGCGTGACCACCGCCTATTTCGTCGTGCAGGGCCGCCTGCGGCTCGACGACCGCATCGTCGAGGAACGCTCGCTGGTGCAGCGCAGCGGGCGCGATGTCGTCGTGCTGCAGCGCGAGCGTGTCAACATGGTCGAGGCACCGCGGTGACCGCCGCCGCGCCCGCCCCCGCCGGCGCGCCGTGGTGCGCGGTGCGGCGCCGCGCCGACGCGGACGCCACCCCGCGCCGCGTCGTCGTTTTCGACGTTGTCCCCCGTTGCCGAACCCGCTAGCCTGCCCGCCCCGATGTCGTACCTCGTGATCCAGCTGCCCGCGCGCGAGCGCCTGCGCCCCGGCGCCACCGCCGCGGCCCGCGCGGCGGGCGAATACGCCTACGTCACGAGCGCCGACGGGCGCAGCGTCGCCGCGCACGGCCGCTGCGCGCCGGCGCTGCTGCCGAAGGCCGACACCGTCGTCGCCGTCGTCGCCGACACCGACGTCGGCTGGCACCGGCCGACGCTGCCGAAGGCACCGCCGTCCAAGCTGCGCGCGGCGCTGGTCGGCGTGCTCGAGGACGCGCTGCTCGACGAGCCCGACGCGATGCACTTCGCGCTCGCGCCCGACGCCGTCGCGGGGCAGCCGGCGTGGGTGGCCGTCGTGCACAAGGGCTGGCTCGCCGCGCACCTGGCCGCGCTCGAGCAGGCCGGTGTCGTCGTCGAGCGCGTCGTGCCGTCGTCGTGGCCCGGCGACGAGCCGCAGGGCCATTTCTGGCTGCCGGCCGGCGCCGACGCCGACGCACCACCGATGCTGACCTGGTCCGACGCGCAGGGCGTGGCCACGCTGCGGCTGGCGGGCGGGCTCGCGCGCGCGCTGCAGCCGCAGTGGCAGCGCGAGGGCACGCGCTGGAGCGCGACGCCGGCGGCGGCGGCGGCGGCCGAGCAGTGGCTCGGCCAGCCGGTGCGTGTCGTCAGCGACGACGAACGCGCGCTGCAGGCCGCGCGCTCGCTGTGGAACCTGCGCCAGTTCGACCTCGCGCCGCGCCACCGCGGCACGCGTGCGCTGCGCGCGCTGGCGCGCCAGCTGCTCGGTCCCGCGTGGCGGCCGGTGCGCATCGGGCTCGCCGGGCTGGCCGTCGTGCACGTCGTCGGGCTGAACCTGTGGGCCTGGCAGCAGCGCGCGGCGATCGCCGAGCGCCGGCAGGCGATGGTCGAGCTGCTGCGCAGCACGCACCCGCAGGTGCGCAGCGTGCTCGACGCGCCGCTGCAGATGCAGCGCGAGACGGCACTGCTGCGCGCGTCGGCCGGCCGCGCCGGCGACGCCGACCTCGAAGCGCTGCTCGGCGCCGCCGCGGCCGCGTGGCCCGAGGACCAGGGCCCGGCGCCGTCGCTGCGCTACGAAAGCGGACGGCTGAGCTTCGGCGCCGCCGGCTGGAGCGCACCGCACGTCGAGGCCTTCGGCCAGCGCCTGCGCGCCGGCGGCTGGCGCGTCGAGGCCGCCGACGGGCGCGTGACCGTCTCGCGCCCGGCCGACGCGGCAGGGGGGCGCTCGTGACGGCGTCGGCGCGCGGTGCACTGACGGCCTGGGCCGCACCGTGGCGCGCGCGCTGGCAGGCCCTGGCGGCACGCGAACGCCGGCTGCTCGCGCTGGCCGCCACCGTGGTCGCGGCGTTCGCGCTGTGGTCGGTCGCGGTGGCGCCGGCGTGGCGCACCGCGCGCGACGCGCCGGTCGAACTCGAGCGGCTCGAGCGGCAATGGCAGGAGATGCAGCGGCTGGCCGCCGAGACGCGCGAGCTGCGTGCGACGCCGCCGCTGCCGCCGGGGCAGGCCGCTGCCGCGCTCGAGGCATCGACGCAGCGCCTGGGCGGCGCGGCGCGGCTCGTCGTCGCCGGCGACCGCGCGACGGTGACGCTCAACGGCGTCGACGGCGCGCGCCTGCGCGAGTGGCTCACCGAGGTGCGCAGCGGCGCGCGTGCGCAGCCGGTCGAGCTGCAGCTCACGCGCAGCGCGCAGGGCTACAGCGGCAGCGTCGTGCTGGTGCTGCCGGGAGGCAGCACGTGAACGCGGCACCCCGCAGCGCATGGCTGCCGCGCCGCGCGACGGTGCGCGCGGGGTTCGCGGCGTCGGGCTTCGCCGAGTCGACGCTGGCGGATCGCGCCTGGGACCGCCGCCGCCGCGCGGTGCGGCGCTGGGGCGCGTGGGGTGCGGCCGTCGGCGCGCTCGCCGCGCTCGTCGTGTTCGCGCCGGCGGCGTGGCTCGCGCGCGCCGTCGACGGCGCGACGCAGGGCCGGGTGCAGCTCGCCGACGCGCAGGGCACCGTCTGGCGCGGCAGCGCCGTGCTGCTGCTCGCCGGCGGTGCGGGCAGCCGCGACGCCGCCGCGCTGCCCGGGCGGCTCGCATGGGCGCTGCACTGGCGCGCACGCGCGGTCGACCTGAGGCTCGAGCACGCCTGCTGCCTGCCCGAGGGCGTCACGCTGCGCTGGCACCCGGGCGTCGCGCGCCAGACGCTCGAGATGCTGCCGACGCGCAGCGGCACCATCGGCCAGTGGCCGGCGGCGTGGCTCGCCGGGCTGGGCACGCCGTGGAACACGCTGCAGCTCGGCGGCGCGCTGCGGCTGATCTCGCCGGCGTGGCGGCTCGAACACGAGGCCGGCCGCACGCGCTTCGTCGGGCGGCTGCAGCTCGACCTCGTCGGCGCGTCGTCGCGGCTGGCGACGATCGACCCGCTGGGCAGCTACAGTGTGTCGCTGCAAGGCGGCGCCGGCGACGACGGCCCGTCGCTCGTGCTGACGACGCTCGACGGCGCGCTGCGCCTGACGGGCAGCGGACAGTGGCGCGACGGCCGGCTGCACTTTGCCGGGCAGGCCGAGGCCGCCCCCGGCAGCGAGGCCGCGTTGAACAACCTGCTGAACATCATCGGCCGCCGCCAGGGCGCGGCCTCCCTGATCAGGATCGGATGACCATGCCCCCGCGATGCCCCCCCGCCGCGCTGGCCGCCGCCGTGTTGACCGCGGCCGTCGCGATGGTCGGCCCGGCCGCCGCGCAAAGCGCCGACGCGCAGCGCGGCAATGGCGGCGTCAGCGCCGCGATGCGCTCGCGCACGCCGGTGACGCTGAACTTCGTCAACGCCGACATCGACGCCGTCACGCGCGCGATGAGCGCGATGATCGACCGCCCGATCGTCGTCGACCCGCGCGTGCGCGGCACGATGACGCTGTACAGCGAGCAGCCGATCACCGTGCGCGAGGCCTACCTGAGCTACCTCGCGGCGCTGCGCGGGCTGGGGTTCACGGTGGTCGACACCTCCGGCCTGCTCAAGCTCGTGCCCGAGGCCGACGCCAAGCTGCAGACCGGCGTCGTCTCGGTGGGTGCGCCGACCGCGCGCGGCGACACGATCGTCACGCAGGTGTTCCGGTTGAACTACGAGAACCCGAACAACCTGGTCGCGATCCTGCGTCCGCTGATCAGCCCGAACAACACGATCAACGCCAACCCGGCGAGCGCGTCGCTCGTCATCACCGACTACGCCGACAACCTGCAGCGGCTGGCCAAGATCATCGCGGCGCTCGACCAGCCAGCCGCCACCGACGTCGACGTCGTGCCGCTCAAGCACGCGGTGGCGGCCGACCTCGCGCCGCTGGTGCAGCGGCTGGCGGCCGACAGCGGCGCGGTGGCCGTGGTGCCCGGCGCGCCGCCGGCGGCCGGCGGCGCCGCCGTGCAGGTGGTGGCCGAGTCGCGCAGCAACGCGCTGCTCGTGCGCGCGCCGAACAACGCCAAGCTCGGCCAGGTGCGCGCGCTGATCGAGCGCCTCGACGTGCCCGGCGCCGCCGGCAGCGCGGGCGGGCAGGTCTGGGTCGTGCACCTGAAGAACGCCGACGCGACCAAGCTCGCGACGGTGCTGCGCGCGGCATTCGCCGGCAGTGGCGGCGGCAGCGCGACGACGGCGCCGGCCGCGCTGCCCACCGCCGCGACGCCGACGACGCCCGGCGGCGCCACGACAGCGACTTCGACGGCCGCGACGGCGCCGCTCGCGGCCTCGGCCGGCCCGTCGACCGGCGGCTTCATCCAGGCCGACCCGTCGACCAACTCGCTGATCATCACCGCGCCCGAGCCGCTGTACCGCCAGGTGCGCGCGATGATCGAGCAGCTCGACACGCGCCGCGCGCAGGTCTACATCGAGAGCATGATCGTCGAAGTCAAGGGCGACAACGCCGCCGACTTCGGCTTCCAGTGGCAGGGCGTGCTCGGCCGCCAGGGCGACCGCTTCATCGGTGGCGCGGGCACCAACTTCGGCAGCACCGGCAACATCATCGACCTGACGGCCGCCGGGCTGAGCGGCAACGCGCAGGGCGTCGCGCTCGGCGAGGGCATCAACATCGGGCTGATCCGCAACTACGGCGGCACCTACGCGCTGGCGGCGATCGCACGCATGCTGCAGAGCCAGACCAACACCAACATCGTCTCGACGCCGAACCTGATCACGCTCGACAATGAGGAAGCCAAGATCGTCGTCGGCGCCAACGTGCCGTTCATCACCGGCCAGTTCACGAACACCGGCACCGGCACGACGAACCCGTTCCAGACCATCGAGCGCAAGGACGTCGGCCTGACGCTGCGCATCAAGCCGCAGATCGGCGAAGGCGGCAGCGTTCGCATGACGATCTACCAGGAGTCCTCGAGCGTCGACGCGCGCGTCGCGCCGGGCACCTCCAACGCCGGGCCGTCGACGAGCAAGCGCTCGATCGAGTCGACGGTCGTCGTCGACGACGGCGCGATCCTCGTGCTCGGCGGCCTGATCGAGGACAAGTTCGAGGAGAGCCGCTCGCAGGTGCCGCTGCTCGGCGACCTGCCGGGCATCGGTGCGCTGTTCCGCAGCCAGAGCCGCACGAAGAACCGCACCAACCTGATGGTGTTCCTGCGCCCGGTGATCATGCGCGACGCCGCCAGCGCGGCGCAGCTGTCGCTCGACCGCTACGACCTGATCCGCGCGCAGCAGCAGGCCGCGCAGCCGGCGCCCAGCGTGCTGCTGCCGATCGAAGGCGCTCCGGTACTGCCCCCCGCGGCCGCGCCGGCGTCGGGCGCCGCCGGCGCGGGCGACGCACCGGCCGTGCCGTCGCCGGTGCGCTGACTGCCGCCGCGACACGACGATGGGCGCGCGCCACCCGCTGCCGTATGCGTTCGCGAAGGCGAACACGCTGCTGCTCGAGGACGACGGGCACGCGCTGACGCTGTGGGTCGGCGACACGACGCCGCCGGCGGCGCTGTCGGAGGTGCTGCGCGTCTACGACGTCGAGACCTTCGAGCGCGAGGCGGCGGCCTCGCTCGCGCAGCGCATCGCCGCCGCCTACGCGGGCGGCGAGTCGAGTGCCGCGGCGGTGGTCGGCGAGGTCGAGAGCGCGGTCGACCTGTCGCGCCTGATGCAGGATCTGCCGGCGGTCGAGGACCTGCTCGAGGCCGCCGACGATGCGCCGATCATCCGCATGCTCAACGCGCTGCTGACGCAGGCGGCCAAGGACGGTGCGAGCGACATCCACATCGAGCCGTACGAGCGCAGCTCGAGCGTGCGCTTCCGCGTCGACGGCACGCTGCGCGAAGTCGTGCAGCCGAACAAGGCGCTGCACGCGGCGCTGATCTCGCGGCTGAAGATCATGGCCGAGCTCGACATCGCCGAGAAGCGCCTGCCGCAGGACGGGCGCATCAGCCTGCGCATCGGCCAGCGCGCGATCGACGTGCGCGTCTCGACGCTGCCCAGCGCGCACGGCGAGCGCGCCGTGCTGCGCCTGCTCGACAAGAGCGAGAGCCGCTTCACGCTCGAGGCGCTGGGCATGAGCGGCGACGTGCTGGCCGGGTTCCGTCGGCTGGTGCAGCAGCCGCACGGCATCGTGCTCGTCACCGGCCCCACCGGCAGCGGCAAGACGACGACGCTGTACGCCGCGCTGCAGACGCTGGACACGGCCACCACCAACGTGCTGACCGTCGAGGACCCGATCGAGTACGAGCTGCCCGGCATCGGCCAGACGCAGGTCAATCCGAAGATCGAGCTGACCTTCGCGCGCGCGCTGCGCGCGATCCTGCGCCAGGACCCCGACGTGATCATGATCGGCGAGATCCGCGACTTCGAGACCGCGCAGATCGCGATCCAGGCGTCGCTCACCGGCCACCTCGTGCTCGCGACGCTGCACACCAACGACGCGCCGAGCGCGGTCACGCGGCTCACCGACATGGGCGTCGAGCCGTTCCTGCTGTCGAGCTCGCTGCTGGGCGTGCTCGCGCAGCGGCTCGTGCGCAAGCTGTGCCCGCAGTGCAGGCGCGCCGACGCGCAGGGGCGCTGGCACCCGGTGGGCTGCGACGCCTGCGGCCACACCGGCTACAAGGGCCGCACAGGCGTCTACGAGCTGATGGTCGCCGACGAGCAGGTGCGCGCGCTGATCCACGCGCGCGCTGCCGAGAGCGAAGTCCTCGCCGCTGCGCAGTCCGCCGGCCTGAAGCCGATGCGCGAAGACGGCGAGCGCCTGATCGCCGAAGGCGTCACCTCGCTCGAGGAGGTGCTGCGCGTGACCCGCGAATGACCGATGCCGGCCTACCGCTTCGAAGCGCTCGACGCCGCCGGTAAGTCGACCACCGGCCTGCTCGAGGCCGACAACGCGAAGGCCGCGCGCGCGCAGCTGCGCGCGCAGGCGCTGGTGCCGCTGGCGGTGTCGCCGGTGGCCGCCGGCGACGCCGCGCGCGGCGCGGTGCGCTTCTCGCGGCGCGTGTTCACGGCGACGTCGCTGGCGGTGTGGACGCGCCAGCTCGCCGGGCTGGTGAGCTCGGGGCTGCCGCTCGAGCGTGCGCTGACCGCGCTGGCCGACGAGGCCGAGGACCCGCGCCAGCGCGAGCTCGTCGCGCACCTGAAGAGCGAGGTCAACGCCGGCAGCACGTTCGCGCGCGCGCTCGCGAGCGCGCCACGCGAATTCGACGAGGTCTACCGCGCCGTCGTCGCGGCCGGCGAACAGAGCGGCGCGCTCGGGCAGGTGCTCGAGCGGCTGGCCGACGACCTCGAGGCGCGCCAGGCGCTCAAGGCCAAGCTCGTCGGCGCGACGCTGTACCCGGCGATCGTCTCGCTGATCGCGGTCGTGATCGTCGTCTTCCTCGTGACCTACGTCGTGCCGCAGGTGGCCAGCGTGTTCGCCAGCTCGAAGCGCGCGCTGCCGCTGCTGACGGTGGCGATGCTCGCGGTCAGCGACTTCGTGCGCGGCTGGGGCTGGCTCGTCGCGTTCGCGCTGGCCGGCGGCGCGGCCACGCTCGCGCTCGCGCTGCGCAACGCCGTGTTCCGCGAGCGCTTCGACGCGGCGTGGCTCGCGCTGCCGCTCGTCGGGCGGCTCGCGCGCGGCTACAACGCGGCGCGCTTCGCCGGCACGCTGGCGATGCTCGCCGGCGCCGGCGTGCCGATCCTCAAGGCGCTGCAGGCGGCGGCCGAGACGCTGGCCAACCGCGCGCTGCGCGCCGATGCGATGGACGCGCTGGTGCAGGTGCGCGAGGGTGCCCCGCTGGCCGCCGCGCTGGCCGCCAAGAAGCGCTTCCCCGGGCTGCTCGCGATGTTCGCGCGCCTGGGCGAGCAGACCGGCACGCTGCCGAAGATGCTGCAGCGCGCCGCCGACCAGCAAAGCGCCGAGGTGCAGCGCCGCGCGATGGCGCTGGCGACCCTCCTCGAGCCGCTGCTGATCGTCGCGATGGGCGTCGTCGTGATGCTGATCGTGCTCGCGGTGCTGCTGCCGATCATCCAGCTCAACACCTGGGTCAGGTAGCCCCGCCGAAGCGCCTGCGGTGCCTCCCCCAGGGGGCGCCGCCAGCGGACCGGCGCAGCCGGATCCGCGGCGGCCGCTGGAGAGGGCCCGGCGCATATCCGTGTTGTGCCAACCGGCCGGACGGGATCTGCGTGTCGGGTCGCCGCCAGGCACGCTCGCAGGCGCGCGTCTTGCTAATCTTCGGCGTGCAGTTGTTGGGAATTTCCCCGCTGCTCCGGGCTTGAAACCCGGCCGGGTTTGTTTGAATCATTCGCACGTGTGCCGTTGTTGGAGGTGTGCATGACGAAGTCGCACGAGCTCGTTCCGGTGGCCGATCGCGGTGCGATCCCGATCGCGAAGATGCGCACCGTGTTCCGCGTCGACGACGTCGAGAAACGGCTGGCCAAGCTGCCGCCGAAGGAACACGAAACGCTGCGCAGCACCTACGAGCGCATGCTCGAGAAGGGCCCCGAGCGCTTCCAGGTCAAGCCCGCCGGCGTGCCGGCGATGGACCACCTGTACGACGAGCTGCCCAACTTCCATGAAGTCCTCGACGACGTCAAGCGCCAGCTCGCGCTGTGCGAGGACAGCCGCGACGCGCTCGAGATCACGCCGATGCTGCTGCTCGGCCCGCCGGGGGTCGGCAAGACGCACTTCGCGCGCGAGGTCGCACAGCTGCTGGGCACGGGGCTGGGCTTCATCTCGATGAGCTCGCTGACCGCCGGCTGGGTGCTGTCGGGCGCGTCGAGCCAGTGGAAGGGCGCGCGCCCGGGCAAGGTGTTCGAGACGCTGGTCGACGGTGCCTACGCGAACCCGGTGATGGTCGTCGACGAGATCGACAAGGCGCGCGGCGAGCACGCCTACGACCCGCTGGGCGCGCTGTACAGCCTGCTCGAGCACGACACCGCGCACCACTTCACCGACGAGTTCGCCGAGGTCGCGATCGACGCCAGCCAGGTGATCTGGGTCGCCACCGCCAACGACGAGCGCGCGATCCCCGAGCCGATCCTCAACCGCATGAACGTCTACCAGGTGCACATGCCCGACCGCGACGCCGCGCGCGCGATCGCGCTGCGCCTGTACGCGAGCATCCGCGCCAGCCACGACTGGGGTGCGCGCTTCGACCCGCAGCCCGCAGAGGCCGTGCTCGACCGCATGAGCGAGCTCGCGCCGCGCGAGATGCGCCGCGCGTGGATGACGGCGTTCGGCAATGCCAAGCTCGATGGCCGCGGCACCGTCGAGGTGCGCGACCTGCCCGAGCCGAGCACCAAGCGCGCCCCGATCGGCTTCGTGCACTGAAGGCGGGCGGCGCCCGGCGCGCGCGGGCATGGCCCCGCGCGTAGCATTGCGGCCATGCCCGCCTCGCTCGCCGGCCGCCTCGTCGTGGCCATCTCGTCGCGCGCGCTGTTCGACTTCGAGGACGAGAACCGCGTCTTCGAGGCCGGCGACGACCGCGCCTACATGCAGCTGCAGCTCGCGCGGCTCGACGAACCAGCACGCCCGGGTGTCGCGTTCTCGCTGGTGCACAAGCTGCTGGCGTTCAACGCCGGCGCGGCCGAGCGCGACCGCGTCGAGGTCGTGATGCTGTCGCGCAACGACCCCGTGTCGGGGCTGCGCGTGTTCCGCTCGGCGCGGCATTACGGGCTGGCGATCGAACGCGGCGTGTTCACGCGCGGCGAGAGCCCCTGGCGCTACCTGCACCCGCTGAAGGCCCACCTGTTCCTGTCGGCCAACGAGGCCGACGTGCGCCAGGCGCTGGCCGCCGGCGTGCCGGCCGCGCGCGTGTACCCGGCGAGCGCGCGCGCCAGCGAGCACCACCCGCACGAGGTGCGCATCGCGTTCGACGGCGACGCCGTGCTGTTCTCCGACGAGGCCGAGCGTGTCTACCGCGCCGGCGGGCTCGACGCCTTCCAGCACCACGAGCACGCCCGCGCCGCGACGCCGCTCGCCCCCGGGCCGTTCAAGCCGCTGCTCGAGGCACTGCACCGGCTGCAGCAGCAGCCCGGCAGCAGCATGCGCATCCGCACCGCGCTGGTGACCGCGCGCAGCGCGCCGGCGCACGAGCGCGCGATCCGCACGCTGATGGACTGGCGCATCGACGTCGACGAGGCGATGTTCCTCGGCGGCCTGCCCAAGGGCGAGTTCCTGCGCGCGTTCGAACCCGACTTCTTCTTCGACGACCAGACCGGTCACGTCGAGCACGCGGCCCGCCACGTCCCGGCGGGGCACGTCGCCGCCGGCATCGCCAACGCCGATGCCGACGCGGTCGTGCCCACCGACGGCGACGCATGCTGAGCCGGTGGCGCCGCCTGTGGCAGCCGCGGCGGGCGCTGTTCTGGCTGTGGGTGCTGTTCAGCGTGCTGTCGTCAGCGTTCGGCTGGGCGCTGCGGCTGCCGGGGCTCAGCGGTGCCGGCGTCGCGCTGTTCGGCCTGCTCGCGCTGGCCAACGCCGCGGCGTCGCTCGTCGTGCTGTGGCGGCTGTGGCGTGAGCCGGCGGCTCCAGCGCGCGGGCCGACGGGCGGTCAATCGTAGCGGCGCAGCCGCTCGAGATCGACGACGCGCACGCCACCGTACTCGATGCGGATCAGCCCCTGCTGCTGCAGCGCGTGCAGCGCCTCGTTGACGCGCTGGCGCGACAACCCGACGAGGTAGCCCAGTTCCTGCTGCGTGATGCGCAGCAGCTCACCGACGCCCGGGTACAGCACCGGGTGGAACAGCGCCGCGAGGCTGCGCGCGACGCGCTGGTTGGGGCTCGTCAGGCGGTCGATCTCGCGCGCGGCGATGAACTGCCCGAGCCGCTCGTTGAGCTGCTGCATCACGAAGCGGTTGAAGCCGATGCTGCGGTCGAGCAGCCAGTCGAAGGTGCGCACCGTGATGCCGGCCACCAGACTGCGCCGCAGCGCCTGGATGTTGTAGCGGTAGGGCTCGTGCTTGAGCACGGTGCCCTCGCCGAACCAGCCACCCGGTGGCACCCCGGTGAACGTGATCGGGATGCCCAGCGACGTGTCGTTGCTCATCTTCAGCAGCCCGTCGATGAGCCCGAACCAGTACGTCACCGGACGGCCGACGCGGCACACGTACTCGCCGGCCTCGACCTGGACGACACGCAGGTCGGCCTGCGCCACCGCGCGCTCGTCGGGGCGCAGCGTGCGCAGCCACGGGATGCCCTCCAACTCGTCGGCGCGCAGTGTGCGCGAACGCGCCAGCAGCGTCGAAGGGCCGGGTGCGAGGGCGCTCACTTCGGGAAAGGCCGCATAGGACAAGCCCGAGGATTGTCGTCACAACGACAAGCCGGCGTCAAACTTGTTTCCACAATCGGCGCCGTCAGGTGGTCGCAGAGGCACGGTGCGACCCCCACCCTGGCGCCACGAGGAGACGTCCGTGACGGCCACCTTTCCCCGACTGCTGCTCGACCACGCCGCCAGGCGCCCGCAGGCGCCGGCGCTGCGCGAGAAGGTCTACGGCATCTGGCAGACGCTCACCTGGGCCGACCTGGCCACGCTGGTGCGCCAGCTCGCGTGCGGCTTCGCGCAGGCCGGCATGACGCGCGGCGACCACGTCGTGATCGTCGGCGAGAACCGCCCGCGCCTGTACGCGAGCATGCTCGCCGCGCAGTCGCTCGGCGCGGTGCCGGTGCCGCTGTACCAGGACGCGGTGGCCGCCGAGTTCGTGTTCCCGATCAACAACGCCGAGGTCGCGTTCGCCGTCGTCGAGGACCAGGAGCAGGTCGACAAGCTGCTCGAGATCCGCGCGCAGTGCCCGCAGCTCGCACGCCTGTGGTACGACGACCCGCGCGGGCTGCGCAACTACGCCGAGCCCGGGCTCGCGTCGCTCGACGTGCTGATCGCCGCCGGCGCCGAGCACGACCGGCAGCACCCGCGGCTGTTCGACGACGAGGTCGCCAAGGGCCAGCCGCACGACGTCGCGGCGATGTTCTTCACCTCCGGCACCACCGGCAACCCGAAGGGCGTCGTGCACACGCACTTCACGCTGCTCGACCGCGCGAGCGCCGGCGCGCGCTTCGACAAGCTGACCGACAAGGAAGAAGTGCTCGCCTACCTGCCACCGGCGTGGATCGGGCAGAACATCTTCAGCTACGCGCAGTGGCTCGCGTGCGGCTACGTCGTCAACTGCCCCGAGTCGTCGAGCACGGTGACGATCGACCTCAAGGAGATCGGCCCGACGTACTACTTCGCGCCGCCGCGCGTGTTCGAAGGGCTGCTCACCAGCGTGATGATCCGCATGGAAGACGCCGGCGCGTTCAAGCGCTGGCTGTTCCACACCTACATGGACGTCGCCCGGCGCGTCGGCCCGGCGCTGATGGACGGCAAGCCGGTCGGCGTGCTCGACCGGCTGAACTATGCGCTGGGCAACGTGCTGATCTACGGGCCGCTGCGCAACACGCTGGGCCTGAACCGCGTGCGCGTGGCCTACACCGCCGGCGAGGCGATCGGCCCGGACCTGTTCACGTTCTACCGCTCGATCGGCATCAACCTGAAGCAGCTCTACGGCTCGACCGAAACGGCCGTGTTCGTCTGCCTGCAGCCCGACCACGAGGCCAGGGCCGACACGGTGGGCGTGCCGATCGAGGGCGTCGAGATCAAGCTCGCCGACAACGGCGAAATCCTCGTCAAGTCGCCCGGGCTGCTGAAGGAGTACTACAAGAACCCGGCGGCCACCGCCGAGGTGCTGACGCCCGACGGCTGGTACCACACGGGCGACGCCGGCTTCCTCGACGCCAGCGGGCACCTGAAGATCATCGACCGCGCGAAGGACGTCGGCCGCATGGCCGACGGCTCGATGTTCGCGCCCAAGTACATCGAGAACAAGCTGAAGTTCTTCCCCTACATCAAGGAGGCGGTCGCGTTCGGCGACCGCCGCGACAAGGTCTGCGCGTTCATCAACATCGACTTCGAGGCGGTGGGCAACTGGGCCGAGCGGCGCAACCTGCCGTACGCCGGCTACACCGACCTCGCCGGCAAGAAAGAAGTGCTCGAACTGATCCGCGACTGCGTCGAGAAGGTCAACGCCGACCTCGCCGCCGACGAGAAGCTCGCCGGCAGCCAGATCAGCCGCTTCCTCGTGCTGCACAAGGAGCTCGACGCCGACGACGGCGAACTCACGCGCACGCGCAAGGTGCGCCGCGGCTTCATCGGCGACAAGTACCAGGTCCTCGTCGACGCGATGTACGCGGGCAAGAGCGAGCAGTACATCGAGACGCAGGTCAAGTTCGAGGACGGGCGCACCGGCAGCGTGTCGGCGACGCTGAAGATCGTCGACGTCAAGACGTTGCCGGCCATGCGGAGGGCAGCATGAACACCGTGGCCGAACCGGTCGTGCAGGCCGCCGCCGACGGAGGACGCCGCCGCCGGCAGGGCGACGTGATCCTCGAGGTGAAGAACATCAGCCTGCGCTTCGGCGGCGTCAAGGCACTCACCGACATCAGCTTCGACGTGCGCGAGCACGAGGTGCGCTCGATCATCGGCCCCAACGGCGCCGGCAAGAGCTCGATGCTCAACTGCATCAACGGCGTCTACACGCCGCAGGAGGGCTCGATCACGTTCCGCGGCCAGACCTTCAGCCACATGAACTCGCGCCAGGTCGCCGAGATGGGCATCGCGCGCACGTTCCAGAACCTCGCGCTGTTCAAGGGCATGAGCGTGCTCGACAACATCATGACGGGCCGCAACCTGAAGATGAAGACGAACCTCTTCCAGCAGGCCATCCGCTGGGGCGCGGCCGAGCGCGAGGAGGTCGAGCACCGCGAGGTGGTCGAGAAGATCATCGACTTCCTCGAGATCCAGGCCTACCGCAAGACGCCGGTCGGCAGGCTGCCCTACGGGCTGCAGAAGCGCGTCGACCTCGGCCGCGCGCTCGCGATGGAGCCGCAGGTGTTGCTGCTCGACGAACCGATGGCCGGCATGAACGTCGAGGAGAAGCAGGACATGAGCCGCTTCATCCTCGACGTCAACGACGAGTACGGCACGACGATCGTGCTGATCGAGCACGACATGGGCGTCGTGATGGACATCAGCGACCGCGTCGTCGTACTCGACTACGGCAAGAAGATCGGCGACGGCACGCCCGACGAGGTGCGCCGCAACGAGGACGTGATCCGCGCGTACCTCGGCACCTCGCACTGACCCGCCAGGAGACCGACGATGGGGTTCTTCATCGAAGCGCTGATCGGTGGCCTGATGACGGGCATGCTGTACTCGCTCGTCGCGCTCGGCTTCGTGCTGATCTTCAAGGCCAGCGGCGTGTTCAACTTCGCGCAGGGCGCGATGGTGCTGTTCGCTGCGCTGGCGATGGCGCGCTTCTCGGAGTGGTTCCCGCACTGGGGCGGCTTCGACAGCAAGCTGCTCGCCAACGTACTCGCGTTCATCGCCGCGATGGCGCTGATGGTCGTCGTCGCGTGGCTGATCGAGCGCCTCGCGCTGTCGAAGCTCGTCAACCAGGAGGGCATCACGCTGCTGATGGCCACGCTGGGCATCACCTACTTCCTCGACGGCTTCGGGCAGACGCTGTTCGGCAGCGACATCTACAAGATCGACGTCGGCCTGCCGAAGGACCCGATCTTCCTGCTCGAGAGCGTGTTCGAGGGCGGCGTGCTCGTCAACAAGGAAGACCTGTACGCCGCGGCGATCGCCGCCGCGCTGGTGATCGGTCTGTCGATGTTCTTCCAGTACACGTCGACCGGCCGCGCGCTGCGCGCGGTGGCCGACGACCACCAGGCCGCGCAGTCGATCGGCATCCCGCTCAACCGCATCTGGGTCATCGTCTGGAGCGTGGCCGGCTTCGTCGCGCTGGTGGCCGGGATCATCTGGGGCTCCAAGCTCGGCGTGCAGTTCTCGCTGAGCCTGGTCGCGCTCAAGGCGCTGCCGGTCGTGATCCTCGGCGGCCTGACCAGCGTGCCGGGCGCGATCATCGGCGGGCTGATCATCGGCGTCGGCGAGAAGCTGGCCGAGATCTACATCGGCTCGCAGATCGGCGGCGGCATCGAGATCTGGTTCGGCTACGTGCTCGTGCTGTTCGTGCTGCTCGTGCGGCCGCAGGGGCTGTTCGGCGAGAAGATCATTGACCGCGTGTAGCGCCGTGGCCGCGATGGTGTTTCGATCAAGGTTCATGCGCGGATCCGGCTTCGCCGGTGCGCTGCATGCGCCCCCTCGGGGGGCAGCGACCGCAGGGAGCGTGGGGGCATGATTTACCGCGAGAACGGCCAGTTCAAGACCAGCTACCGCGCCGACCAGCAGATCTTCCCGATCGCGCAGGACCGCATCGCGATCGGCCTGCTGATCGCGTTCGCGGTCGTCGGCGTGCCGCTGCTGGCCGACGAGTACCTGTTCCGCGCGATCCTGATCCCGTTCCTGATCCTGTCGCTCGCCGCGCTGGGCCTGAACATCCTGGTCGGCTACTGCGGCCAGATCTCGCTGGGCACCGGCGCGTTCATGGCGGTGGGGGCCTACGCCGCGTACAACTTCATGATCCGCGTCGACGGCATGCCGATGATCGTCGCGATCCTGCTCGGTGGCCTGTGCGCGACCGTCGTCGGCGTGCTGTTCGGCATCCCGAGCCTGCGCATCAAGGGCCTGTACCTGGCCGTCGCGACGCTGGCGGCGCAGTTCTTCTGGGACTGGGCGTTCCTGCGCATCGGCTGGTTCACGAATTACTCGACGTCAGGGTCGGTCGGCGTGCGCAACCTCTCGGCGTTCGGCATCCCGATCGACACGCCGGTCGAGAAGTATCTGCTGTGCCTCGCGTTCGTGATCGTCTTCGCACTGATCGCGAAGAACCTGGTGCGCAGCCACATCGGCCGCGAGTGGATGGCCATCCGCGACATGGACGTCGCAGCCGCGGTGATCGGCATCCGGCCCGTCTACGCCAAGCTCACCGCGTTCGCGGTCAGCTCGTTCATGGTCGGCGTCGCGGGCGCGCTGTGGGGCTTCGTGCATCTCGGCGCCTGGGAGCCTGCGGCGTTCTCGATCGACCGCTCGTTCCAGCTGCTGTTCATGGTCATCATCGGCGGGCTGGGGTCGATCATGGGCAGCTTCTTCGGCGCCGCGTTCATCGTCGTGCTGCCGATCTTCCTGAACCAGTTCCTGCCGGCGCTCGGCCACCTCGTCGGCGTCGAGATCAGCACCGCGGCGGTCTCGCACGCCGAGTTCATGATCTTCGGCGCGCTGATCGTGTTCTTCCTGATCGTCGAGCCGCACGGGCTGGCGCGGCTGTGGTCGATCGGCAAGGAGAAGCTGCGACTGTGGCCGTTCCCGCACTGATTTCGCGATTCACCGCCCAAGGGCGGTGCCCCGAGCACTGACGAGTGCACACGTTGTCGTTCCCAACCCTCTGGAGGCAGACATGAACCTGAAGTCCCTTGCCGTCGCGACCGCCATCATGGCTGCCGGCCTCGGCAGCGTCGCGACCAGCGCCTACGCGCAGGCCAACACGCAGTTCTTCCCGGCACTGGTCTACCGCACCGGCGCCTACGCACCCAACGGCGTGCCGTTCGCCAACGGCTACATCGACTACCTCAAGCTCGTCAACGCCAAGGGCGGCATCAACGGCGTCAAGGTCAGCTGGGAGGAGTGCGAGACCGGCTACGCGACCGACCGCGGCGTCGAGTGCTACGAGCGCCTGAAGGGCAAGGGCGCCACCGTGTTCCACCCGCTGTCCACCGGCATCACGTTCGCGCTGACCGAGAAGGTGCCGGTCGACAAGATCCCGCTGATCACGGCGGGCTACGGCCGCAGCGAGAGCACCGACGGCATGGTGTTCAAGTGGAACTTCCCGCTGACCGGCACGTACTGGGACGCCGCCGACATCCTCGTGCAGCACGTCGCGAAGAAGGAAGGCGGCTTCGACAAGCTCAAGGGCAAGAAGATCGCCCTCGTCTACCACGACAGCCCCTACGGCAAGGAGCCGATCGCGCTGCTGCAGGAGCGCAGCAAGATGCACGGCTTCGACCTGCAGCTGCTGCCGGTCGCGCACCCGGGCGTCGAGCAGAAGGCGACCTGGCTGCAGATCCGCCAGAACCGCCCCGACTACGTGTTCCTGTGGGGCTGGGGCGTGATGAACTCGACCGCGCTGAAGGAAGCGCAGGCCACCGGCTACCCGCGCGAGAAGATGTACGGCGTGTGGTGGGCCGGCGCCGAACCCGACGTGAAGGACGTCGGCGCGGGCGCCAAGGGCTACAACGCGCTGACGCTGCAGCACGGCGCCGAGCCGAACGCCAAGGTCGTCAAGGACGTGCTCGCGCTGGTGCACGACAAAGGCCAGGGCACGGGACCGCGCGAAGAGGTCGGGCAGGTGCTGTACATGCGCGGCCTGATGGCGGCGATGCTGTCGGTCGAGGGGGTGCGCCGCGCCCAGGAGCGCTTCGGCAAGGGCAAGGTGATGACCGGCGAGCAGGCGCGCTGGGGCTACGAGAACCTCGCGCTCGACCAGAAGAAGCTCGACGAACTCGGCTTCGCCGGCGTGCTGCGCCCGATCAGCACCTCGTGCGCCGACCACCGCGGCGAGGTGTGGGCACGCATCCACACCTGGGACGGCAGCAAGTGGCAGTTCACGAGCGACTGGTACCAGAGCGACCAGTCGATCATCAAGCCGATGATCAAGGCCGCCGCCGACAAGTACGCGGCCGAGAAAAAGATCGAGCGCCGGACGGCGGCCGATTGCCAGTCCTGATCGGCTTTCCCGACCAGGCTGGCCATCGGGGATTGCCGCACTGACGGCTCCCGCCCCTGCCCCTCCCTCCCTGAGGGAGGGATGCCGGGGTCCTCCCCTGGCCCCTCCCCCGCGGGGAGGGGGACGGACTGCAGGGGACTCGTTCGAGCGCCGCGCGCGGCGCTCGAACGAGTCGAAAGGCGCCTCATGAGCACACCACGACAGATCGTCCTGAACGTCAACGGCATCGAGGTCATCTACAACCACGTGATCCTCGTGCTCAAGGGCGTCTCGCTGCAGGTGCCCGAGGGCGGCATCGTCGCGCTGCTCGGCGGCAACGGCGCCGGCAAGACGACGACGCTGCGCGCGGTGAGCAACCTGCTTGCCGGCGAGCGCGGCGAGGTCACGAAAGGCTCGATCGAGTATCGGGGCGAGCGCATCGAGAAGATGACGCCGGCGCAGATGGTCGAGCGCGGCGTGATCCAGGTGATGGAAGGCCGCCACTGCTTCGCGCACCTGACGATCGAGGAAAACCTGATGACCGGCGCCTACACGCGCCGCGACGGCAAGGCGGCGGTGGCGCAGACACTGGAGAAGGTCTACACCTACTTCCCGCGCCTGAAGCAGCGCCGCACGAGCCAGGCGGCGTACACGTCGGGCGGCGAGCAACAGATGTGCGCGATCGGCCGCGCGCTGATGGCCAACCCGAAGATGGTGCTGCTCGACGAGCCGAGCATGGGGCTGGCGCCGCAGATCGTCGAGGAAGTGTTCGAGATCGTGCGCGACCTCAACACGAAGGAGAAGGTCACGTTCCTGCTCGCCGAGCAGAACACCAACATGGCGCTGCGCTACGCCGACTACGGCTACATCCTCGAGAACGGCCGCATCGTGATGGACGGCGAGGCCAAGGCGCTGCGCGAGAACGAGGACGTCAAGGAGTTCTACCTCGGCATGGGCGGCGGCGACCGCAAGAGCTTCCGCGACGTGAAGTCGTACAAGCGCCGCAAACGCTGGTTGTCGTGACCACGCCATGGAGGAGTTCGACTTCGCTCTGCCACCGTTCAAGCCCGACGACGCGCTCGCCGGCCTGAAGCGCAGCCTGCGCGAACTCGGACTCGCCGAACGCGAAGGGCGCTTCGAGCGGCGCGGCATCGCGATCGCGAAGGCGGCGGTCGACGGCGGTGCGATCGCCGCGGCGGTGGTCAAGAAGCCCTCGCGCCTGAGCCCCGAGTGGCAGACGAAGACGCTGAAGTCCGGCGCCGACGTGCGCGACTTCGTGGCCCACGTGAAGAAGAACCTCGCCGCCTGGAGCGACCGCGATGACTGAGTTCTACGACGCGCTCGAGACGCGCGACCCCGCCGCGCGCGAAGCGGCGCTGATGGCGGCGCTGCCCGCGCAGATCGAACGCGCGCAGGCCACGCCCGCGCTCGGCGAGATCCTGCGCGGCGTCGACGCGCGTGCCGTCACGTCGCGCGCGGCGCTGGCCGCGCTGCCGGTCACGCGGAAGAGCGAGCTGCTCGCCCGCCAGAAGGCGGCGCGCGAAGCCGGCGGCGATCCGTTCGGCGGCTTCTCGGCGATCGGCTGGACGGCGCTCGGCCACGCGCGCACCGCGCGGCGCGTGTTCCAGTCGCCAGGGCCGATCTACGAGCCCGAGGGCGATGCGCGCGACTACTGGCGCTTCGGCCGGGCGCTGTTCGCCGCGGGATTGCGCGCCGGCGACCTCGTGCACAACAGCTTCAGCTACCACCTGACGCCCGCCGGTTCGATGATGGAGACCGGCGCGCACGCGATCGGCTGCACCGTCTTTGCCGGCGGCGTCGGCAACACCGAGCTGCAGCTGCAGGCGATGGCCGAGCTGAAGCCGCAGGCGTATGCCGGCACGCCGAGCTTCCTGCGCATCGCGCTCGAGAAGGCCGACGAACTCGGCATCCGGCTGCCGTCGCTGACCAAGGCCTCCGTCGGCGGCGAGGCGTTCCCGCCGGCGCTGCGCGACGCGCTGCGCGCACGCGGCATCGAGGCGTACCAGAGCTACGGCACCGCCGACGTCGGGCTGATCGCCTACGAGACCGCCGCGCGCGAGGGCCTGGTGCTCGACGAGGGCGTGATCGTCGAGATCGTGCGCCCCGGCACCGGCGAGCCGGTGCCCGACGGCGAGGTCGGCGAAGTCGTCGTCACCGTGCTCAACCCCGACTACCCGCTGGTGCGCTTCGGCACCGGCGACCTGTCGGCGATCCTGCCTGGCACCTGCCCGACCGGCCGCACGAACCGCCGCATCCGCGGCTGGATGGGCCGCGCCGACCAGACCGCGAAGGTGCGCGGCATGTTCGTCCACCCGAGCCAGGTCGCCGAGATCGTGCGCCGCCACCCCGAGATCGGCCGCGCGCGGCTCGTCATCGAAGGTGAGATGGCCAACGACCGCATGACGCTCCAGGCCGAGGTCGCCGCCGCCGCCGAGGGGCTCGCGCAGGCCGTCGCGGCCACGATCCGCGACGTCACGAAGCTGCGCGGCGAGGTTGCGCTCGTCGCGCCGGGCACGCTGCCCAACGACGGCAAGGTCATCGAGGACGCGCGCAAGTACGACTGACGCCAGCGCCCAGCACCGCGGCCCGGCTTGCCGCGACGCCGCCCGCGGCGCGTCACTACGTAGTTCCCGCGACGCGGAAGCGGGCCTGGCCCCGCTAGCATCGTCGGGCCGTCATCGACCGAGGAGTCCCTTCCATGAAGAAGATGCTGATCGCCGCGCTGGCGCTGGCCACGGGCGCCGCATTCGCCTACCCCGACAAGCAGATCACGATCGTCGTGCCGTTCGCCGCCGGCGGGCCGACCGACAAGGTCGCGCGCGACCTCGCCGAAGCGCTGCGCAAGCCGCTGGGCAATGCGACGATCGTCGTCGAGAACGTCGGCGGCGCCGGCGGCACGCTGGGCGCCAACAAGGTCGCCAAGGCCGCCCCCGACGGCTACACGCTGCTGCTGTACCACATCGGCATGGCGACCTCGGCCACGCTGTACCGCAACCTGCCGTACAAGACGCTCGACGACTTCGAGTACCTCGGCCTGGTCAACGACGTGCCGATGACGCTGATCGGCCGCCCGACGCTGCCGGCCAGCAACTTCGCCGAGCTGCAGAAGTGGCTCAACGACAACAAGGGCAAGATCAACCTCGCCAACGCCGGCCTCGGCGCCGCGTCGCACCTGTGCGGGCTGCTGTTCCAGCAGGCGATGAAGATCGACATGACGACCGTGCCGTACAAGGGCACCGCGCCGGCGATGACCGACCTCATCGGCGGCCAGGTCGACATCATGTGCGACCAGACGACGAACACGACTGCGCAGATCGAAGGCGGCAAGGTCAAGGCCTACGCGGTGACGACGAAGCAGCGCCTGACGACGCCGGTGCTGAAGAACCTCCCGACGCTCGACGAGGTGGGCCTCAAGGGCTTCAACGTCTCGATCTGGCACGGCCTGTACGCGCCCAAGGGCACGCCGAAGGCCGTCACCGACAAGCTCAACGCCGCGCTGCGCGAGGCGCTGAAGGACCCCGACTTCGTCAAGCGTCAGGAAGCGCTCGGCGCGGTCATCGTCACCGACGAGCGGCTCACGCCGGCCGGCCACAAGCAGTTCGTCGCCGCCGAGATCGACAAGTGGGGTGCGGCGATCAAGGCCGCCGGCCAGTACGCCGACTGACGGCGACCGTCGGCGTCCGCACGATGCACGACCCCGAGGCCGCCCGAGAGGGCGGCCTTTTCGTTGCGGTGGCCGGCCGGCGCTGGCCGCTGCTCGTCGTCGACAGCATCACCGAGGCCATCGGCCGCGGTGCGGGCTGCGCCGTCGTCAGCGGCTCGCACGGCGGCGCGAGCGCCGCGCGCTTCGCGCTCGAGGCCCGCGTCGCGCTCGCCGTGTTCAACGACGCCGGCGTCGGCCGCGACGCAGCCGGCATCGCCGGGCTCGACGCGCTGCAGCGCGAAGGGGTGCCGGCCTGCGCCGTGCGGCACGACAGCGCGCGCATCGGTGACGCGCACTCGACCTGGGACGACGGCGTGATCTCGCACGCCAACGCCGCCGCGGTCGCGCTCGGCGCCCGCGCGGGGCTCGCCGTGCGCGCGTGGCTGCGGCCGGTCTGAAGTGCCGCACACAGCGCAAACGGGCGGCCATCGGGTGCGTCGCGCCGACATGGCCCGCACACGCGCGCCACGATGCGCTCGCCAGGCCGCAGACGATTCGTTCTTGGCTTCTCAGCGCACGTACAGCACGCGCGAGCCGAGCAGCGAGCCGCCCGGCGCGTCGGTGATGCGCACCGTGACCTGCTGCGGTGCGAAGCCCGCCGGCAGCGCCGCCTCGCCGCTGACGCTGTGGTGCGTGCCGATCGACACCGCCACGGGCGGCAACGTCACCGACGTCTCGACACCGCGGTCGTTGCGCCCGGCCACGACGAGCTGCATCTGTCCGGCCAGCGCGCGGCCGCCCGCCGCGTCGCGCGTCAGCAGCACCTCGTAGGCCAGCGTGCCGCTGCCGGCACGAAAGCGCCCAGCGCGCACCGCCACCGCGCCGCCGCGCGGGTCGGGCGGCAGCGCCGCGACCAGCGCCGCGACGTCGGCGCGCAGCTGCTCGACGCTCTGGCGACTCGCAGCCAGCTGGTCGGCCAGCGTTTTGCGCTCGGCCTGCAGCGCGTCGAGCCGGCCATGCGCCTCGGCCAGTTCGGCGGCCAGCCGCTGGCGTTCGGCGTCGGCCTGCTCGTAGGCTTGGCGCAGCCGCGTTGACGCGTCGTACGACAGCCGCGGCGGCAGCAGCTGCTCCTGCACGTAGATCACGCCGGCGACGCCGACGGCCAGACCGAGCAGCAGCAGCACCAGCCAGCGCGGCAGGCCCCGCCGGCGGCGCCGGCCGTAACGGTCGAACTCGACCGGCTTGAACTCCCCCAGCATCGCCGTCGCTCTCCTTGCGGACAAAGGACGAGGTTACCTCCGGACTCGGGGGCCGATGCAACACGATGCTTCCGCCGGGGGCCGATCACCGCACCGCGCACGCCGGAACCGGTGCCGGCCGCTGCGGGCAGCAGGCTGCATGCAGCGACGCGACCGGCTCCTGACGTGCGCGGCGGCGCATGGGCGACATGCTGGCGCAGACACGATCGCGCGGCGATGGGCGCACACCCTTGGCACGGGCAGACGGTGCGCCAACCCGCCCGCCCATGCCCGCGACGCGGGCAAACCCGTGCGTGCACCGCGACCCGGCCGGCGTAGGCTGCTCGCTCCCGCAGCACTTCGAACGCCGCCATGTCCCTGCACCGCCAGCTCCTGCAACGCCAGGCCGAAGGCCGCCCGATCCGCGTCGGGCTGATCGGCGCCGGCAAGTTCGGCTCGATGTACCTCGCGCAGGTGCCGCGCACGCCCGGCATGCACGTCGCGGCGATCGCCGACCTGTCACCCGAAGCCGCGTGCCGCAACCTCGCGCGCGTGGGCTGGCCGCCCGAGCGGGTACGTGCGACGTCGATCGACGCTGCGCTGAAGGACGGCACGACGCACGTCGGCGACGACTGGAAGGCGCTCGTCGCCCACCCGGCGATCGACGTCGTCGTCGAGTGCACCGGCTCGCCGGTGCACGCGGTCGACCACTGCCTCGAGGCGTTCGCGCACGGCAAGCACGTCGTCAACGTCACCGTCGAGGCCGACGCGTTCTGCGGGCCGTGGCTCGCGCGCGAGGCCGCGCGCGCCGGCGTCGTCTACACGCTCGCGTTCGGCGACCAGCCGGCGTTGATCTGCGACCTCGTCGACTGGGCGCGCACCTGCGGCTTCCCGGTCGTGGCCGCCGGGCGCGGCCACAAGTGGCTGCCGCACTTCGCGCAGTCGACACCCGAGACGGTGTGGGGCTACTACGGGCTGACGCCCGAGCAGGCCGCGCGCGGCGGGCTGAACCCGAAGATGTTCAACAGCTTCCTCGACGGCAGCAAGCCGTCGATCGAGAGCGCCGCGGTGGCCAACGCGACCGGCCTCGAGGTGCCGTCGACCGGCCTCACGTACCCGCCGGCGAGCATTGCCGACATCCCGTTCGTCACGCGGCCGCAGAGCGAGGGCGGGCACCTCGAGAAGAAGGGCATGGTCGAGGTCATCAGCTCGCTCGAGGCCGACGGCCGCGCGATCCCGTACGACATCCGCATGGGCGTGTGGGTCACTGTCGAGGGCGAGACCGACTACATCCGCCACTGCTTCGAGGAGTACAACGCGCACACCGACCCGAGCGGGCGCTACTTCACGCTGTACAAGCGCTGGCACCTGATCGGGCTTGAGGTCGGCTACAGCGTCGCCAGCGTCGCGCTGCGCGGCGAGGCCACCGGCGTGGCGACCTGCTGGAACGCCGACGTCGTGGCCACCGCGAAGCGCGACCTCGCGCCCGGCGAGATGCTCGACGGCGAGGGCGGCTACACCGTGTGGGGCAAGCTGCAGCCGGCGGCGGCGTCGCTGGCCTACCGCGGCGAGGGCGGCCTGCCGCTCGGGCTCGCGCACCAGGTCAAGGTCGTGCGGCCCGTGGCCCAGGGCCAGATGCTGAGCTGGAGCGACGTCGCGATCGACACGGCGACGCGCGCGTACCGCGTGCGGCGCGAGATGGAAGCCGCGTTCGCCGCGGCGCCTGCGGCGCGCCACTGACGCCGCCGTGGCAACGAAAAGGGCCGGCAGCGCCGGCCCTTCGTCGTGCAGCGCGCGGCAGCCGCACTACTCGATCGCCTTGACCATGTCCTCGACGACCTTCTTCGCGTCGCCGAAGACCATCATCGTCTTGTCCATGTAGAACAGCTCGTTGTCGAGGCCGGCGTAGCCGGCAGCCATCGAGCGCTTGTTGACGATCACGGTCTTGGCCTTGTAGGCCTCGAGGATCGGCATGCCGTAGATCGGGCTGCCCTTTTGCAGCGCGGCCGGGTTCACGACGTCGTTGGCTCCAAGGATGATCGCAACGTCGGTCTGACCGAACTCGGCGTTGATGTCCTCCATCTCGAACACCTGGTCGTAAGGCACCTCGGCCTCGGCGAGCAGCACGTTCATGTGCCCCGGCATGCGCCCGGCCACCGGGTGGATCGCGTACTTGACGCTGATGCCCTTGTGCGTGAGCTTCTCGGCCAGTTCCTTGACCGCGTGCTGCGCGCGCGCGACCGCCAGGCCGTAGCCCGGCACGATGATCACCGTCTCGGCGTTGCTGAGGATGAATGCCGCGTCGTCGGGGCTGCCGCTCTTGACGGTGCGCTGCGGCTGCGCGCCGCCCGCCGCCTGGCCCGCCTCGCCGCCGAAGCCGCCGAGGATGACGTTGAAGAACGAGCGGTTCATCGCCTTGCACATGATGTAGCTCAGGATCGCACCCGAGCTGCCCACCAGCGAGCCGGCGATGATCAGCATGCTGTTGTTCAGGCTGAAGCCGATGCCCGCGGCGGCCCAGCCCGAGTAGCTGTTGAGCATCGAGACGACGACCGGCATGTCGGCGCCGCCGATCGGGATGATGATCAGCACGCCGAGCACGAAGCTCAGCGCCAGCATCGCGAAGAACGCGGCCCAGTTCTCGGTCAGCGCGAACACGATGCCGAGCGCGATGGTGGCGATGCCGAGCACGAGGTTGAGCAGGTGCTGGCCGTTGAAGACCACCGGCGCGCCCTGGAACAGGCGGAACTTGTACTTGCCGCTGAGCTTGCCGAACGCGATCACCGAGCCGCTGAACGTGATCGCGCCGATCGCCGCGCCGAGGAACAGCTCGATCTTGTTGCCCACCGGAATCGGCTGGCCGTGCCCGGCGATGCCGAAGGCCCACGGCTCGGCCACCGCCGCGACCGCGATGAACACCGCCGCCAGGCCGACCATGCTGTGCATGAAGGCCACGAGCTCGGGCATCTTCGTCATCTCGACGCGCTTGGCCATGACCGCACCGGCGGTGCCGCCCACGAGCAGGCCCGCGAGCACCCACACCATGCCCTGCGCCGAGCCCTGGCCCATCTGGCCGGCGAGCTTCACGATCAGCGCCGCAGTGGTCAGGATGGCGATCGCCATCCCGGTCATGCCGAAGACGTTGCCGCGGATCGACGTCGTCGGGTGGCTCAGGCCCTTGAGCGCCTGGATGAAGCAGACGCTCGCGACGAGGTACAGCAGCGTGACGACGTTCAGGCTCATGCCTTGTCTCCCGCGGCCGGGGCCTTCTTCTCTTTCTTTTTGAACATCTCGAGCATGCGCCGCGTGACGAGGAAGCCGCCGAACACGTTGACGGCGGCCAGCGCGACCGCGAGCACGCCCATCGTCTTGCCCAGCCCGCCCTCGGTCAGCGCGGCGGCGAGCATCGCGCCGACGATGACGATCGCGCTGATCGCGTTGGTGACGGCCATCAGCGGCGTGTGCAGCGCCGGCGTCACGTTCCACACGACGTGGTAGCCGACGTAGATCGCGAGCACGAAGATGATCAGGTTCAGGATGATCGGCGAGACGGCGTCCATGCTCAGCTCCTCTTGACCTGGCCGCCCTGCGTCATCAGGCAGGCGGCGACGATGTCGTCGTCGGCGGGGATCTGGAACGTGCCGTCCTTCGACAGCACGAGCTTCAGGAAGTCGAGCACGTTGCGCGCGTACAGCGCCGATGCGTCGGCGGCCACGAGCGCAGGCAGGTTGGTCTCGCCGACGATCGTCACGCCGTGCTTGACGACCGTCTTGCCGGCCTCGGTCAGCGGGCAGTTGCCGTCGGTACCCGCGGGGCCCTTGCCGGCGGCCATGTCGACGATCACCGAGCCCGGCTTCATCGACTTGACCATGTCTTCCGTGATCAGCACCGGCGCGGGGCGGCCGGGGATCAGCGCGGTCGAGATCACGACGTCGGCCTGCGCGACGCGCTTGGCGACTTCGACTTTCTGGCGGTCGAGCCAGCTCTGCGGCATCGGCCGCGCGTAGCCGCCGACGCCCTCGGCGGCCTCGCGCTCCTCGGCGGTCTCGTACGGCACGTCGATGAACTTGGCGCCCAGCGACTCGACCTGCTCCTTCACGCTCGGGCGCACGTCGCTCGCCTCGATCACGGCGCCCAGCCGCTTGGCGGTGGCGATCGCCTGCAGCCCGGCGACGCCGACGCCGAGGATCACGACGCGCGCGGCCTTGATCGTGCCGGCGGCGGTCATCAGCATCGGGAACAGGCGCTGGTAGGCATTGGCGGCGATCATCACCGCCTTGTAGCCGGCGATGTTGGCCTGGCTCGACAGCACGTCCATGCTCTGCGCGCGCGTCGTGCGCGGCGCCGCCTCGAGCGCGAAGCTCGTGAGGCCGGCGGCCGCGAGCCGGGCCAGCCCGTCGCGGTCGAACGGGTTGAGCATGCCCACGAGCACCGTGCCGGGCTTCATCAGGCTCAGCTCGTCGGCGTCGGGGCCGCGCACCTTGAGCACGAGCTCGCAGCCGAACGCGCCGGCGCGGTCGACGATCTCGGCGCCCGCGGCCACATACGCGGCGTCGGTGACGCTGGCAGCGACGCCGGCGCCCGACTGCACGCGCACCGTGTGGCCCTGCGCCTTCAATTTCTTGGCCGTCTCGGCCGTGACGGACACACGGGTCTCCCCCGCTGCCGTCTCCAGCGGCACGCCGATCAACATGGAGGCCTCCTCACCCGCTGCGGGCGCTTGCGATGGCGGGCGCCGGATTCCATGGCACCTCGGTGTTCGCGCCCGCGGGCGGCGAGTTTATCTGCTGGCCGACGCCGCCGGCGCGTGCTGGGCGGCCCGCTACCAGGCGGCCCGCTACCATCGCGGCATGGCTGCCCCGCGCTGGACCCCGAGCGTCACCGTCGCGGCCGTCGTCGAGCACGGCGGCCGCTACCTGCTCGTCGAGGAGGAGACGCCCGAGGGGCTGCGGCTGAACAATCCCGCCGGCCACCTCGACCCGGCCGAATCGCCGCTCGAGGGCGTCGTTCGCGAGGTGCTCGAAGAGACGGCGCGCGCCTTCACGCCGCGCGCGCTGCTCGGCGTGTACCTGTCGCGGTTCGTGCGTCCCGCGACCGGCGAGGACGTGACATACCTGAGGCTCGCGTTCTGCGGCGACGTCGGCGAGCCCGCGCCGGGCCGTGCGCTCGACCACGGCATCGTGCGCACGCTGTGGCTGACGCCCGACGAGGTGCGCGCGAGCGCGGCGCGCCACCGCAGCCCGCTGGTACTGCGCTGCATGGAAGACCACCTCGCGGGCCGGCGCCTGCCGCTCGACGCGATCGTCGCCGACGACTCGATCTACCGCCCGCCGGCCAAGACCTGAGGGGCGCATCGCAGCCCGCGCGCGGGCATCATCGGGCTCTCGCCGAAAGAGGACTGCGATGACCCAACCCCACTGCGCGCAGAAGGCGCCGTACCCGGTCGCCGTCGAGGCCGGCAGGGACTACTGGTGGTGCGCCTGCGGGCTGAGCAAGAAGCAGCCGTTTTGCGACGGCTCGCACCAGGGCGGGCCGTTCACACCGGTCAAGTACCGCGCCGCCGAATCGAAGACGGTGTACTTCTGCGGCTGCAAGGCCAGCGCCGGCAAGCCGCTGTGCGACGGCACGCACCGCACGCTCTGACCGCGCAGGCGGCGCGCGACGGCCGCCGATAATCGGCCGCGATGTCGTCCCCCCGCACGCAGCGCGTCGTCGTCGGCCTCAGCGGCGGCGTCGATTCGGCCGTCGCCGCATGGCTGCTCAAGCAGCAGGGCTACGACGTCGTCGGCCTGTTCATGAAGAACTGGGAAGACGACGACGACAGCGAGTACTGCTCGTCGCGCCAGGACTGGCTCGACGCCGCGTCGGTGGCCGACGTGATCGGCATCGACGTCGAGCACGTCAACTTCGCCGCCGAGTACAAGGACCGCGTGTTCGCCGAGTTCCTGCGCGAGTACGCGGCCGGTCGCACGCCGAACCCCGACGTGCTGTGTAACGCCGAGATCAAGTTCAAGGCGTTTCTCGATCACGCACTGCGCCTGGGCGCCGAGAAGATCGCCACCGGCCACTACGCGCGCGTGCGCGAAGCGGGCGGGCGCTTCGAACTGCTCAAGGGCGTCGACCCGGCGAAGGACCAGAGCTACTTCCTGCACCGGCTCACGCAGGCGCAGCTGGCCAGGACGCTGTTCCCGCTCGGCGGGCTGACCAAGGTCGAGGTGCGCCGCATCGCCGCCGAGATCGGGCTGCCCAACGCGGCGAAGAAGGACTCGACCGGCATCTGCTTCATCGGCGAGCGGCCGTTTCGCGAGTTCCTGAACCGCTACCTCAGTCACGCGCCGGGTGACATCGTCGACGACCGCGGACGCACGCTCGGCCGCCACGTCGGCCTGAGCTTCTACACGCTCGGCCAGCGGCAGGGGCTGGGCATCGGCGGCGTCAAGGAGCGCGGCGCGCCACGCGGCGGCGGTGCGCATGCGCCGTGGTTCGTCGCGCGCAAGGACCTCGAGCGCAACCGGCTCGTCGTCGTGCAGGGACACGACCACCCGTGGCTGCTGTCGACGGCGCTCGAGGCCACCGACGCGAGCTGGGTCGCCGGCGTACCGCCGGCGCCCGGCCGCTACGCGGCGAAGACGCGGTACCGGCAAGCCGACGCCGCCTGCGCGTTCACGCCCGGCGGCGCCAGCGCCTTCACGCTGCGCTTCGACGCGGCGCAGTGGGCGGTCACGCCGGGGCAAAGCGCGGTGCTCTACGACGGCGACGTGTGTCTCGGCGGCGGCGTGATCGAGCGCGCCGGCGACGCGCGCTGAGGCGACGTCGCCGCGCCGCGCGTCACTGCATGGCGTCGGGTCGCGGGTGCACGGTGCGCCACTGGCGCTCGGCGGGCTCGTCGTGGGTGGCGGTCGGGCCCAGCCAGTCGACGAACAGGCGCGTGCACACCGTCTGCAGCGGCTCGCCGGCCTGCGGGTGGCGCGCGATCAGCGCCAGATTGCGCGCGATCTTGTCGGCCGCGGCGAGGTGCGGCGTGCGGGCGTAGAACGTCAGCAGCGCGAGCGTGCCACCGAGGATCGGCTCGAGCGGGCCGACCGGCGACGCCGCGCACGCGTCGTCGCTGCCGTCGGTGCTGCCGCAGTCGGGCGGGGTGAGGGTCGGACGGTGTCGGGCCATGCGGATCTCCTTCGCGGGGTTGGCGCCACCGGCCCCGCCAAGCGGCGCCGGCACACCAACTATATGCGAATGAGTCGCATTTAGTACATGGCCATGCCAACCCCTCACAGATCGAAGTCGTAATCGATCGTCACCGGCGCGTGGTCCGAGAAGCGCTGGTCGAGGTAGATCTGCTCGCGCCGCGCCCGCGCCGCGATGCCCGGCGTCGCGAGGTGGTAGTCCAGCCGCCAGCCGACGTTCTTCGCCCACGCCTGCCCGCGGTTGCTCCACCACGTGTACTGCTCGGGCAGCGGGTTCAGGCGCCGGAACACGTCGACGAGCGCGTCGCCCTCGAGCAGCGAGGTCAGCCACGCGCGCTCTTCGGGCAGGAAACCGCTGTTCTTCTGGTTGCTGCGCCAGTTCTTCAGGTCGATTTCCTTGTGCGCGATGTTGACGTCGCCGACCAGCACGAACTCGCGCTCGGCGGCCAGCCGACGCAGGTGCGGGCCGATCTGCGCGAGGAAGCGGTACTTGGCCTCCTGCCGCTCGGGGCCGCTCGAGCCGCTCGGAAAGTAGCAGCTGACGACGCTGAACTTGCGCCGGTGGGTGTCGAACCGCGCCTCGACGTAGCGGCCCTCGGCGTCGAACTCGTCGCTGCCGAAGCCGGTCACGACGGCGCTGGGCACCTGGCGCGTGTACAGCCCGACGCCGGAGTAGCCCTTCTTCTGCGCGAAATGGAAATGACCCTGAAGATCGCCGATGCGGTCGAAGCGGCCGCTCACATCGGCAGCCTGGGCCTTGACCTCCTGCACGCCGATACAATCCGCGGCCGCCTGCGCGGCCCAGTCGAGGAATCCTTTGCTCGCCGCCGAACGGATGCCGTTCAGGTTGAGCGTGACGAGCCGAAAAGCCACCGTGATCTCCGCAGCGCCCACCCCCGCCGACCCGCTCGCCCAGGACTTCGTGAAGTTCGCGGTCGAGGCCGGGGTGTTGCGCTTCGGGGAGTTCAGGACCAAGGCCGGGCGGCTGTCGCCGTACTTCTTCAACGCCGGCCTGTTCGACGACGGCGCCAAGCTGGGCCGTCTCGCGCAATTCTATGCACGTCGCCTGATCGATAGCGGGTTGCAGTTCGACCTGCTGTTCGGTCCGGCCTACAAGGGCATCGCGCTGGCCGCCGCGGTGGCGATCGAGCTCGCGCGGCTCGGTCACAACAAGCCCTTCGCCTACAACCGCAAGGAGGCGAAAGACCACGGCGAGGGCGGCAGCCTGGTCGGCGCACCGGTGCGCGGGCGCGTGCTGATCATCGACGACGTGATCTCGGCCGGCACCTCGGTGCGCGAGTCGATCGCGTTGATCGAGGCCGCCGGCGCCACGCCGTGTGGCGTCGCGATCGCGCTCGACCGCCAGGAGCGCGCCACCGCCGCCGACGGCGGCGAGCTGCCGCATTCGGCCACGCAATACGTCACGTCGGAGCTGAAACTGGGCGTGACGGCGATTGCGACGCTAGGCGACCTGCTCCAGTATCTGTCGACGACCCGGGACGCGGCACTGGCAGCGCACGCCGCGGCGGTGTCGGCGTACCGCGAGCGCTATGGAGTCTGACGTGAGCCCCGCCCCGACCCCCGCCGTGCGCGGCAGCGGCCGCGGCATCGCGTGGCTGCTCGCCGCCTGGCTGGCGGGCGTCGCGCACGCGCAGACGCCCGGCGCGATCTACACCTGCACGACCCCCGACGGTCAGCGCCTGACCTCGGATCGCCCGATTCCCGCGTGCCGCAGCGTGGAACAGCGCGTGCTCAACCGCGACGGCTCGCTGCGGCAGATCGTGCCGCCGACGCTGACGGCCGAAGAGCTCGTCATCAAGGAAGCCGAGGAGCGCCGCCTGGCCGCGCAGCGGCAGGCGCAGCTGGACGCGGTGCGCCGCGACCGCAACCTCAAGCAGCGCTACCCCGACGAGGCCGCGCACCAGCGCGCGCGCGAAGCCGCGCTCGACGCCGTGCGGCTGGCGCTGCGCTCAAGCGAGCAGCGGCTGCAGGAGCTGCAGCGCGAGCGCGAGCCGCTGGTGGCCGAAACCGAGTTCTACGTCGGCCGCGAACTGCCCGCGACGCTGCGCCACAAGATCGAGGCCAACGAAGCCGCGCAGCAGGCGCAGCGCAACGCCATCGCGACGCACCGCGCCGAGATCGACCGCATCAACGGCGTCTACGACGTCGAGCTAGAGCGGCTGCGCAAGCTGTGGGCCGGCGCCCAGCCCGGCTCGCTGGGGCCGATGCGCTCGACCACGGTGCCGGTGGCCGCCGGTACTCCGACCGGCGCGCCGCGCTGAGCCGCGGCCGCGCGCTCAGCCGCCGAGGCGGCGGCGCAGCAGTTCGTTGACCTGCGCCGGGTTGGCCTTGCCCTGCGTCGCCTTCATGACCTGGCCGACGAGGGCGTTGAAGGCCTTCTCCTTGCCGGCGCGGAACTCCTCGACCGACTTCGCGTTGGCGGCGACCACCTGCTCGACGATCGCCTCGAGCGCGCCGGCGTCGCTCATCTGGCGAAGCCCCTTGGCGTCGATCAGCGCGTCGACGTCGGCGCCTTCGCCGGCCCACAGCGCGTCGAACACCTGCCGCGCGGCGTTGTTCGACACCGTGCCGTCGACGACGCGCCGGATCAGTGCCGCCAGCGTCGCCGGCGCCACCGGGCTCGCGTCGATCGTGCGGCCCTCGGCATTGAGCCGCTTGCTGACCTCGCCCATCAGCCAGTTCGCGACCAGCTTCGGCTGGCCGCAGGCGTCGCGCGCGGCCTCGTAGTAGCGCGCGAACGCGAGGCTTTGCGTCATCAGCGCCGCCGCGTCGGCGGCGAGCCCGTCGTCACGGCGGAAGCGCTCGGCCATCGCCATCGGCAGCTCGGGCATGCCGGCGCGCACGCGTTCGATCCACTCGGGCGCGATCACGAGCGGCGGCAGGTCGGGGTCGGGGAAGTAGCGGTAGTCGTGCGCCTCTTCCTTGGTGCGCATCGCGCGCGTCTCGCCGGTGGCGGGGTCGAACAGCACGGTGGCCTGCTCGATCGGCAGGCCGTCTTCGAGGCGGTCGATCTGCCACTGCACCTCGAAGTCGATCGCCTGCTGCAGGAAGCGGAAACTGTTGAGGTTCTTGATCTCGCGCCGCGTGCCGAACGGCTGGCCCGGCTTGCGCACGCTGACGTTGGCATCGCAGCGGAAGCTCCCCTCCTGCATGTTGCCGTCGCAGATGTCGAGCCACACCACCAGCGCGTGCAGCGCGCGCGCATACTCGGCGGCCTCGGCGCTCGAGCGCATGTCGGGCTCGGAGACGATCTCGAGCAGCGGCGTGCCGGCGCGGTTGAGGTCGATGCCGGTGAGGCCGTGGAAGTCCTCGTGCAGGCTCTTGCCGGCGTCTTCCTCGAGGTGCGCGCGCGTCAGCCGCACGCGGCGGGTCTGGCCGTTCAGCACGAACTCGACCTGCCCGCCCTGCACGACCGGGATCTCGTACTGGCTGATCTGGTAGCCCTTCGGCAGGTCGGGGTAGAAATAGTTCTTGCGCGCGAAGATCGACAGCGGCGCGACCTTCGCGCCCACCGCGAGCCCGAAGCGGATCGCGCGCTCGACGGCGCCGCGGTTGAGCACCGGCAGCGTGCCGGGCAATGCGAGGTCGACCGCGCAGGCCTGCGTGTTCGGCGGCGCGCCGAAACGGGTCGACGCGCCGCTGAAGATCTTGCTCGCCGTCGACAGCTGGGCGTGCGTCTCGAGGCCGATGACGACCTCGTAGCCGCGGATCAGTGCCGGCGCGGTCATGCGGCCACCCCCTGCGGTTCGCGGGTGTGGAAGTCGGTCGCCTGCTGGAACGCGTGCGCCGCGTGCAGCAGCGTGCCCTCGGCGAAGTGGTTGCCGATCAGCTGCAGCCCCACCGGCATGCCGCCCGCGCCGAAGCCGGCCGGCACGCTCATGCCGGGCAGCCCGGCCAAGCTCGCCGGCAGCGTGAAGATGTCGGCCAGATACGCCTTGACGGGGTCGTCGCTGCCTTCGCCGAGCTTCCACGCCACCGTGGGCGCCACCGGCCCGGCGATCACGTCGCACTGCGCGAAGCACTGGCGGAAGTCGTCGGCGATCATGCGGCGCAGCTTCTGCGCCTGCAGGTAGTACGCGTCGTAGTAGCCGTGGCTGAGCACGTAGGTGCCGATCATGATGCGGCGCTTGACCTCGGGCCCGAACCCCTCGGCGCGCGTCTTCTTGTACATGTCGAGCAGGTCGTCGTAGCGCGCGGCGCGGTGGCCGTAGCGCACGCCGTCGAAGCGCGACAGGTTCGAGCTCGCCTCGGCCGGCGCGATGATGTAGTAGACGGGGATCGACAGCTCGGTGCGCGGCAGGCTGACGTCGACGAGCGTCGCGCCGAGCTTCTCGAACTCGGCGAGCGCGGCGCGCACGGCCGTGGCGACGTCGGCCGCGAGCGCCGCGGGGAAGAACTCGCGCGGCAGTCCGATGCGCAGGCCGGCGAGCGGCTTGGCGGGCGTCGCGCCGTCGCGCGGCGCGAGCATCTGTGCGTGGTAGTCCTGCGGCGGGCGCTGCGCGCTCGTGCTGTCGCGCTCGTCGAAGCCGCTCATCGCCGACAGCAGCAGCGCGCAGTCCTCGGCGCTGCGCGCCAACGGGCCCGCCTGGTCGAGGCTGGAGGCGAACGCGATCATCCCGTAGCGCGAGCACACGCCGTAGGTCGGCTTGATGCCGGTGACGCCGCAGAAGCTCGCCGGCTGGCGGATCGAGCCGCCGGTGTCGGTGCCGGTGGCTGCGGGCAGCAGCCGCGCGGCCACCGCCGCGGCCGAGCCGCCCGACGAGCCGCCGGGCACGCGCGCCGGGTCCCACGGGTTGCGCACCGGGCCGTAGGCCGAGTTCTCGTTGGCCGACCCCATCGCGAACTCGTCGCAGTTGAGCTTGCCCAGCGTGACCGCGCCGGCCGCCGCGAGGCGCGCGACGACGGTGGCGTCGAACGGGCTGCGGTAGCCGGCGAGCATCTTCGATCCGGCCGTCGTCGGCAGGCCGCGCGTGACGAAGATGTCCTTGTGCGCGATCGGCACGCCGGTCAGCGGCGTCGCGTCGCCGCGGGCGCGGCGCGCGTCGGCGTCGCGCGCAGCGGCGAGCGCGGCGTCGGCGTCGACGGCGAGGAAGGCGCCGAGTTGTTCGTGCGCGGCAACGCGCGTCAGCAAATGTTGCGTCAGTTCGGCGCTCGAGAACTCGCCGCGCGCGAGCGCGCGGTCGATCTCGGCCACGCCGAGGCGGTGCGCGTCGCCGCTCATTCGATCACCTTCGGCACGAGGTACAGCCCGTCCTCGACCGCCGGCGCGCTGCGCTGGTTGGCCTCGCGCTCGTCGCCTTCGGTGACGACGTCGTCGCGCAGCCGCAGCTCGACCGCCGCGACCGCCGACAGCGGCGTGTACAGCGGCTCGACGCCCGAGGTGTCGACCGCGCTCATGCGCTCGACGATCGAGAAGAAGCCGTTGAGCTGGGCCAGCATCGCCGCGGGCTCGTCGCCGCGCAGTTCGAGCCGCGCGAGGTGCGCGATGCGGCTCACGTCTTCAGGGGTCAGGGCCATCGGTGCTTCGGGTCGCGAAACGGCGTTCGCGCCGTCCGTCGGTGGGCATCAGGGGGTGGATCGCAGCCCTTCTCGGGCGGCGCCGGCCGGTCTGCGATCGAGAACGATCGGGTATTATCGTGCGCAGTCAGAACCCACCGGCCGGGTCCGCGTCGATCTCCAGCGGGGCCTCGCCCGGCGGGTTTTTTCGTACCCGCTGCCGCTGTGCCCACGCCGACGCCGCGGACCGTTCACGCACCGTCCCTCCACCGCACCGCGATGCCGCCCGCCCGATCGCCGCGGACCCCGTGGCCCGCCGAGTGCCTCCGAGGCGACGCACCGCCAAGCTGACATGTTCGAATCCTTTCGTCGCTACTTCTCGACGGACCTCGCCATCGACCTCGGCACCGCCAACACGCTGATCTACGTGCGCGGCAAGGGCATCGTGCTCGACGAGCCCTCCGTCGTCGCGATCCGCCACGAAGGCGGCCCGAGCGGCAAGAAGACGATCCAGGCCGTCGGCCACGAGGCCAAGGCGATGCTCGGCAAGGTGCCCGGCAACATCGAGGCGATCCGCCCGATGAAGGACGGCGTCATCGCCGACTTCACCGTCACCGAGCAGATGCTCAAGCAGTTCATCAAGATGGTGCACCCGCGCTCGATGATGAAGCCGAGCCCGAGGATCATCATCTGCGTGCCCTGCGGCTCGACGCAGGTCGAACGCCGCGCGATCCGCGAGTCGGCGCTCGGTGCCGGCGCGAGCGAGGTCTACCTGATCGAGGAGCCGATGGCCGCGGCGATCGGCGCCGGGCTGCCGGTGTCGGAGGCGTCGGGCTCGATGGTCGTCGACATCGGCGGCGGCACCACCGAGGTCGGCGTGATCTCGCTCGGCGGCATGGTCTACAAGGGCAGTGTGCGCGTCGGCGGCGACAAGTTCGACGAGGCGATCATCAACTACATCCGCCGCAACTACGGCATGCTGATCGGCGAGCCCACCGCCGAGGCGATCAAGAAGCAGATCGGCAGCGCGTTCCCCGGCTCCGAGGTCAAGGAGATGGAGGTCAAGGGGCGCAACCTCAGCGAGGGCGTGCCGCGCAGCTTCACGATCAGCTCCAACGAGATCCTCGAGGCGCTGACGGACCCGCTCAACCAGATTGTCTCGGCGGTCAAGAACGCGCTCGAGCAGACGCCGCCCGAACTCGGCGCCGACATCGCCGAGCGCGGCATGATGCTCACCGGCGGCGGCGCGCTGCTGCGCGACCTCGACCGGCTGCTCGCCGAGGAGACCGGGCTGCCGGTGCTGGTGGCCGAGGACCCGCTGACCTGCGTCGTGCGCGGCTGCGGCATGGCGCTCGAGCGCATGGAGCGCCTCGGCTCGATCTTCACCTACGAGTAACACCGGGCCAAGGGCGCCGGGGCGCCGCGCACCATGCCGCTGGGCACGCTCGACCGCACCCCCCCGCCGTTCTTCCGCCAGGGCCCCTCGGCCCTGACACGACTCGTGTTCTTCTCGTCGCTGGCGGTGTTCCTGATGGTCGCCGACACGCGCTTCGAGATCGTGCGCCACGCGCGCGCAGCGATCGCCACCGTGCTGCACCCGGTGCAGGTCGCGCTGCGCGTGCCGGTGGAGATGGCCGTCGGCGGCAGCGAGTACCTGCGCGGGCTGACCCGCGCGCTGGCGGCCGAGCGCCACGCGCAGGAACAGCTCGCCGCGCAGGCGGTGCGGCTCGCGCGCGCCGACCGCCTCGAGGCCGAGAACGCGGCGTTGCGCGACCTGCTCGGGCTGCGCCCGGCGCTGGCGACGCGCTCGATCGCCGCCGAGGTGCTGTACGAGGCAGCCGACCCGTTCTCGCGCAAACTGTTCGTCGACCGCGGCGCGACGCACGGCGTCGTCGCCGGCGCGCCGGTGGTCGCGCCACAGGGCGTCGTCGGACAGGTCACGCGCGTGTACCCGCTGTCGAGCGAGGTGACGCTGCTCGTCGACAAGGACGCCGCGATTCCCGTGCTCAACGCGCGCACCGGGCAGCGCAGCCTGGCCTACGGCGGCGCGCTGCGCGGCACCGCGATGGAACTGCGCTTCCTGCCCGGCAACGCCGACGTCGCCGAGGGCGACGCGCTGCTGACCTCGGGCGTCGACGGCGTCTACCCCCATGGCCTGCCGGTGGCGCACGTGACCCGTGTCGAGCGCCAGGCCGACGGCGGCTTCGCCCGCGTGCTGCTGCGGCCGGCCGCGGTGCCCGACACGGTGCGCCACGTGCTGGTGCTCGAACCGCTGACGGCGCAGATGCCGCCGCGGCCGCCGACGACCGAGCGCGACGAGGCGCCGCCGCGGGAGCAGCGACCATGAGCCACCATGACGCGCGCCGCATCGCCCGCCGGGCGCCCCCGCCGGAGGCGGCGCCATGATCATGCCGCGCACCGGCGACGCGCTGCTGCTGCCGGTCAACCCGTGGTTCATCGCGCTGTCGCTGGCCGTCGCGCTGGCGCTGAACCTGGTGCCGGTCGGTCGTGTCGCGGCGATGCCCGACCTGCTCGCGCTGGCGCTGGTGTTCTGGAACGTGCACCAGCCGCGGCGCGTGGGCATCGGGGTGGCCTTCGCGCTCGGGCTGGCGATGGACGTGCACGAGGGCGCGCTGCTCGGCCAGCACGCGCTGGCCTATACGCTGCTGTCGTACTTCGCGATCACGATCCACCGCCGGCTGCTGTGGTTCGGCCTGTGGTCGCAGAGCCTGCAGCTGATCCCGCTGTTCGTCGCGGCGACGGCGGTGTCGCTGCTGGTGCGCATGGCCGGCGGTGCGCCGTTCCCGGGCTGGAGCCTGTTCGCCGCGCCGGTGATCCAGGCGCTGTTGTGGCCGCTGGCGACCTGGGTGCTGCTCGCGCCGCAGCGCCGTCCGCCCGATCCGGACGAGAATCGCCCGTTGTGACCGTGTCCGATGGCTGAGCTGAAGAACGTCGAGCTCGAGCTGCACCGCTTCCGCGGCCGCGTGCTGGCGGCCGCCGCGTTCGTGCTGCTGGGTCTGGCGCTGCTGGCCGCGCGCATGGTCTACCTGCAGGTGATCCGGCACGACGAGCTGGCCACGCGCGCCGAGACCAACCGCATCGCCGTGCTGCCGGTGGTGCCCAACCGCGGCCTGATCGTCGACCGCCACGGCGTCGTGCTGGCGAGCAACTACTCGGCGTACACGCTGGAGATCACGCCGTCGAAGGTCGGCGACGTCGAGGCGACGATCGACGCGCTGGCGCAGATCGTCGAGATCCGCCCGAGCGACCGCCGCCGCTTCAAGCGGCTGCGCGAGGAGGGCAAGAGCTTCGACTCGATCCCGATCCGCACCAAGCTCAGCGACGAGGAGGTCGCGCGCTTCACCGCGCAGCGCTGGCGCTTCCCCGGCGTCGAGGTCAACGCGCGGCTGTTCCGCAGCTACCCGCTGGGCGAGACCGGCTCGCACATGATCGGCTACATCGGGCGCATCAACGCCGCCGAGAAGAAGGCGATGGAGGACTGGGACGAGGAAACCCAGGCCAACTACCGCGGCACCGAGTACATCGGCAAGCTCGGCCTCGAGCAGAGCTACGAGGCCGAGCTGCACGGCACCACCGGCTACGCCGAGGTCGAGACGACCGCCGGCGGGCGCGCGGTGCGCCAGCTGCGCAGCCACCCGCCGACGCCGGGCAACACGCTGGTGCTGTCGGTCGACATCCGGCTGCAGTGGCTCGTCGAACAGCTGTTCGGCGACCGCCGCGGCGCGCTGGTGGCGATCGACCCGCGCAACGGCGAGGTGCTGGCCTTCGTCAGCAAGCCCACGTTCGACCCGAACCTGTTCGTCGACGGCATCGACCACGACAGCTGGCGCGAACTCAACGAAAGCATCGACAAGCCGCTGCTCAACCGCGCGCTGCGCGGCACCTACCCGCCGGGCTCGACGTTCAAGCCGTTCATGGCGATGGCCGCGCTGACCAGCGGCAAGCGCTCGCCGAACACCGTGATCCACGACGGCGGCACGTTCAACTTCGGCGGCCACCTGTTCCGCAGCCACGGCGACACCGGCCTCGGCCCGGTCGACATGCGGCGCTCGATCGTCAAGTCGAGCAACGTCTACTACTACTCGCTGGCCAACGAGATGGGCGTCGACCTGATGCACGAGCACCTGTCGCCGTTCGGCTTCGGCGCGCGCACCGGCATCGACCTGCACGGCGAGGTGACCGGCGTGCTGCCGTCGACGCAGTGGAAGCGCCGCACCTACAAGCGCCCCGAGCAGCAGCGCTGGTACGCCGGCGAGACGATCTCGCTGGGTATCGGCCAGGGCTACAACAGCTTCACGATGCTGCAGATCGCGCAGGCGATGGCCACGCTGGCTTCGGGCGGCCAGCGCTTCGAGCCGCGGCTGGTGCGCGAGATCGAGGACGTCGTCAGCGGTGCGCGCCGCCCCGTCGAGCGCCGCGCGCGGCCGCCGCTGGCACTGAACCCGGCGCACGTGCAGCTCGTGCTCGACGCGATGTACGGCGTCACGCAGGAAGGCACGTCGACGCGCGTGTTCGCCGGCGCGCCGTACAAGAGCGGCGGCAAGACGGGCACCGCGCAGGCGGTGGGCATCCGCCAGAACGAGAAGTACAACGCCGCCAAGCTGGCCGAGCACCAGCGCGACCACTCGCTGTACGTTGCGTTCGCGCCGCTGGAGGCGCCGACGATCGCGCTGGCGGTGATCGTCGAGAACGCCGGCTTCGGCGCCGCCGCCGCGGCGCCGATCGCGCGGCGCGTGTTCGACTACTGGCTGCTCGGGCTCTTCCCGAGCGACGAAGACATCGCGCTCACGCGCGAGGGCCGCTCGACGGCGCCGGTGGGCACGCCGCGGCGCGCCGACGAGGTGCCGCTGCCCGGCTTGACGACGGCGCCGGTGGCGGCGGCACCGGCCGCGCACGAGCCGCGGCACGTGGCGATGCAGGCCACCGGCGCCGGGGTGGGCCGATGAACGGGGCACACGCCGTCTTCGAGCGCCCGTCGCTGTGGCAGCGCGTGCGCCCGCTGCTGATCGGCTTCGACGCGTGGCTGATGCTGGCCGTGCTGCTGCTGGCCGCCGCGGGCCTCGTCGTGATGTACTCGGCCGGCTACGACCACGGGGCGCGCTTCTCGGGCCACGTGCGCAACATGCTGCTGGGCCTGGCGGTGCTGCTGCTGGTGTCGCAGGTGCCGCCGCAGCGGCTGATGGCGCTCGCGGTGCCGCTGTACACGCTCGGCATCGCGCTGCTGGTGGCCACGGCGCTGTTCGGCATCACGAAGAAGGGCGCGACGCGCTGGCTCGACATCGGCGTCGCGGTGATCCAGCCCAGCGAGATCATGAAGCTGGCGCTGCCGATGACGCTGGCATGGTGGTTCGACAAGCGCGAGGGCCAGCTGCGCGCGGCCGACTTCGCCGTCGCCGCGGCCCTGCTGCTGCTGCCGTTCGCGCTGATCGTCAAGCAGCCCGACCTCGGCACCTCGCTGCTGGTGCTGTCGGCGGGCCTGTTCGTGATCTTCTTCGCCGGGCTGCCGTGGCGGCTGATCGTGCCGGTGCTGGCGCTGGGCGCGGCGGGCATCGTCGCACTGATCGCCTTCGGCGACGCGATGTGCCAGCCCGGCGTCGACTGGGTCGTGCTCAAGGAGTACCAGAAGCACCGCGTGTGCACGCTGCTCGACCCGATGTCGGACCCGCTGGGCAAGGGCTTCCACGTGATCCAGGGCATGATCGCGATCGGCTCGGGTGGCCTGTGGGGCAAGGGCTTCATGAACGGCACGCAGACGCACCTGGAGTTCATCCCCGAGCGCACGAGCGACTTCATCTTCGCCGCGCTGGCCGAGGAGTTCGGGCTGGCCGGCGTCGTCGCGCTGCTGATCGGCTTCGCGTTCCTGATCGTGCGCGGGCTGGCGATCGCCGCCGAGGCGCCGACGGTGTTCTCGCGTCTGCTGGCCGGCGCGATCTCGCTGATGCTGTTCACCTACGTGTTCGTCAACATGGGCATGGTCAGCGGCATCCTGCCGGTGGTCGGCGTGCCGCTGCCGTTCGTGAGCTACGGCGGCACGGCGATGGTCACGCTCGGGCTGAGCCTGGGCATGCTGCTGTCGATCGCCAAGAGCCGGCGCCTGATGCAGAGCTGACGCGATGGCACGGCCGCGCATCGGAGTCATCGGCATCGGCCTGATGGGGCTGCCGATCGCGCAGCGGCTGGCCGAGCAGGGCTACGCGGTGCGGGTGCGCGACGTCGACCCGCAGCGCGTCGCGCTGGCCGCACCGCTGCCGGCGGCCGACGACGCCGCGGCGCTGGCCGCGGCGTGCGACGTGCTGATCGTCGTCGTCGTCGACGCGCGCCAGACCGACGACGTCCTGTTCGGGCCCCGCGGCGCCGCCGACGCGCTGCGACCGGGCCAGACCGTGCTGCTGTGCCCGACGATCGGCCCCGACGACACCGAGCGCATCGCCGCGGCGCTGCAGGCGCGCGGTGTCGAGGCGATCGACGCGCCGATGTCGGGCGGCCCGGCGCGCGCGCGCGACGGCACGATGAGCCTGATGGTGGCCTGCCCCGACGACGTGTTCGCGCGCCACGAGCCGCTGCTGCGCACGATGGCGTCGCGGCTGTTTCGCGTCGGCACGCGCGCCGGCGACGGTGCGCGCACGAAGCTGGTCAACAACCTGCTGGCGGCCGTCAACCTCGCCGGCGCGGCCGAGGCGCTCGCGCTGGCCGTGCAGCTCGGGCTCGATGCGGCACGCACGCTCGAGGTGATCGAGCAGTCCAGCGGTCAGAGCTGGATCGCCAGCGACCGGCTGCGCCGCGCGCTGGCCGGCGACGACGCGCCGCGTGCGGCGACGGCACTGCTCGCCAAGGACGCGGCGCTGGCGCTGGCCGCCGCCCGCGCGGTCGGGCCCGAGCCGGTGCTCGGCGCCGCCGCGGCCGCGGTGTTTGCGCAGGCCTGCGCCGATGGCGATGCCGCGCGCGACGACGCGTGCCTCTTCGAGCGCGCGATCGCGCGCGGCCGCTGAAGCGACGCGCAGTCACTTCGAGCGCGCACCGCCGAGCGGGAAGCGCACCGTGAAGCGCGTGCCGGTGCCGCCACCGGCGCGCGGGTGAGCGTCTTCGACGTCGATCTCGGCGCCGTGCTGCGTCGCGATCTCGCGCACGATCGCCAGCCCGAGCCCGCTGCCGTCGACGTTGGTGCCCAGCGCGCGGTAGAAGGGCTGGAACACGAGTTCGCGCTCGGCCGCCGGGATGCCGGGGCCGGTGTCCTCGACCTGCAGAACGGCGACCTGGCCGAAGGGGTCGACGAGCACGCGCACCGTCACCGCGCCGCCGGGCGGGGTGTACTGCAGCGCGTTGTCGACGAGGTTGCGGATCAGCTCGCGCACCAGCACCGGCTGGCCCTGCAGCGTCGGGCGTGCGTCGGCCAGCGAGGGCCCCTCGTAGCCGAGGTCGATGCGCTTGTCGATCGCCCGCGGCACGAAGTCCTCGACGGTCTCGATCGCCAGCTGGACGAGATCGACGTCCTGCTGGCGCAGCGCCTGCTCGCGGTCCTCGGCGCGCGCCAGCGCGAGCAGCTGGTTGACCATGTGCGCGGCGCGCTGGCTCGACAGCGCGATCTGCTCGAGCGAGCGCCGCACCGAGCGCGCGTCGCCGCCGGCGTCGATCTCGCGCTGCGCCAGCTCGGCCTGCATGCGCAGGCCCGCCAGCGGGGTCTTCATCTGGTGCGCCGCATCGGCGAGGAAGTGCTTCTGCGCGCTCATCGAGTGGTCCAGGCGCGCGAGCAGCTCGTTGATCGCGCGCACCAGCGGCGTGACCTCCTCGGGCGCCTCGCGCTCGGCGATCGGGCTCAGGTCGTGCGCTTCGCGCTGGCGGATGCGGTTCTGCAGCGCGTTCAGCGGCGCCAGCCCGCGCGCGAGCGCCAGCCACACGAGCACCACGGCCAGCGGCAGGATCACGAACTGCGGCAGGATCACGCCCTTGATGATCTCGGTGGCCAGCCGCGAGCGCCGGTCCAGCGTCTCGGCGACCTGCACCAGCGGCGGCACCTCGCGCCCCTCGAGCGGCACCGCGAGCCACAGGTAGGCCACGCGCACCGGCTCCTCGAGCATCGTGTCGTCGCGGAACTTGAGCACGCCGGGCTCGATGCGCTCGTCGACGGGCACGCGCAGGTTGCGGTCGCCGGCCACCAGCTCGCCGCGCAGGCCGAGCACCTGGTAGTACATCGCGCCGGCGTCCTCGCCGCGCAGCACGTCGGCCACCAGCGCCGACACGCCCGCCGGCAGCCGCACCTCGCGCACGACGTCGGTGTGCACGACGACGCGCTGCGCGACGGTGCGCGCGAGCTCGCCGAGGTCGCGGTCGTAGGGCCGGTTCGCGATGCCCTGCGCGACGACCCACGTCAGCCCCATGCTCATCGGCCACAGCAGCAGCAGCGGGGCGAGCATCCAGTCGAGGATCTCGCCGAGCAGCGAACGCTGTTCAGGCCGGCGGGCGAACATCGTGCGCGCGAGGATACCGTCGCCGCGTCCTCGCGCCGGACGCCGCCGGGCTCAGGGGGCGATCTTCTCGAGGCAGTAGCCCAGGCCGCGCACGGTCGCGATGCGGATCGGCCCCTGCTCGATCTTCTTGCGCAGGCGGTGGATGTAGACCTCGATCGCGTTGTTGCTGACCTCTTCGCCCCACTCGCACAGGCGCTCGACGAGCTGGTCCTTGCTGACCAGCCGCCCGGTACGCTGCAGCAGCACCTCGAGCAGGCTGAGCTCGCGCGCCGACAGCTCGACCATCTGGTCGTTGATGTAGCACACGCGGCCGGTCGCGTCGAAGCTCAGCGGCCCGTGGCGGATCACGTTCGACGCGGTGCCCAGCCCGCGGCGCGTCAGCGCGCGCACGCGCGCCTCGAGCTCCTGCAGCGAGAACGGCTTGGCCATGTAGTCGTCGGCGCCGAGATCCAGCCCCTTGACGCGCTGCTCGACGCTGTCGGCGGCGGTCAGGATCAGCACCGGGACCGTGCTGCCGCGAGCGCGCAGCCGGCGCAGCACGTCCAGCCCGTGCATCTTCGGCAGGCCGAGGTCGAGGATCACGCAGTCGAACTCGTGCGAAGCCAGCGCCGCATCGGCCTCGCTGCCGCTGCACACCTGGTCGACCGCGTAGCCCGAACTGCGCAGCGAGCGCAACAGGCCATCGGCGAGCACCTGGTCGTCCTCGGCTATCAGAATGCGCATCGCTTCGTCTCCTTCGCCATCGACCGCGCTCTTGCCGGGCGCGTTGTCGGCGGATTCTAGGGATTCGCGCCTGCCGGGGCGCCCGCGAGTACTGGATGCCCATCCAGTTGTGCCACAATCGCCGCATGACACCGGAGGACCGCATGGACGCGCCCGTCAAAGCCCTGAACACCGAGAAAGCCAAGGCCCTGCAGGCCGCCCTCGCGCAAATCGAGAAGCAGTTCGGCAAGGGCTCGATCATGCGCCTGGGCGAGGGCGAGAAGATCGAGGACATCCAGGTCGTCTCGACCGGCTCGCTCGGGCTGGACATCGCGCTGGGCGTCGGCGGCCTGCCGCGCGGGCGCGTCGTCGAGATCTACGGCCCCGAGAGCTCGGGCAAGACGACGCTGACGCTGCAAGTCATCGCCGAGATGCAGAAGCAAGGCGGCGTGTGCGCCTTCATCGACGCCGAGCACGCGCTGGACGTGCAGTACGCGCAGAAGCTCGGCGTCAACCTCGCCGACCTGCTGATCAGCCAGCCCGACACCGGCGAGCAGGCGCTCGAGATCGTCGACGCACTCGTGCGCTCGGGCTCGGTCGACCTGATCGTCGTCGACTCGGTCGCCGCGCTGACGCCCAAGGCCGAGCTCGAGGGCGAGATGGGCGACGCGCTGCCGGGCCTGCAGGCGCGGCTGATGAGCCAGGCGTTGCGCAAGCTCACCGCCACGATCAAGAAGACCAACTGCATGGTGGTCTTCATCAACCAGATCCGCATGAAGATCGGCGTCATGTTCGGCAACCCCGAGACGACGACCGGCGGCAACGCGCTGAAGTTCTACGCGTCGGTGCGCCTGGACATCCGCCGCACCGGCAGCATCAAGCGCGGCGAGGAAGTCATCGGCAGCGAGACCAAGGTCAAGGTCGTCAAGAACAAGGTCGCCCCCCCTTTCAAGACCGCCGAGTTCGACATCCTCTACGGCGAGGGCATCAGCCGCGAGGGCGAGATCGTCGACCTGGGCGTGGCCGCCAAGGTGCTCGACAAGTCGGGGGCCTGGTACGCCTACAACGGCGAGAAGATCGGCCAGGGCAAGGACAACGCGCGCGAGTTCCTGCGCGAGAACCCCGAGCTGGCACGCGAGATCGAGAACAAGATCCGCGAGTCGCTCGGCGTGGCGCCGCTCGCCGCGCCAGCCGACGGGGCGTGAGTCCCATCACTGCCGGCACGGGCAGCAGCGGAGTGCACGCGTGCCGGTGGCCCTGTCGCTGAAGGCGCGTGCGCTGAAGCTGCTGGCCCGGCGCGAGCACAGCCGCAGCGAACTGCGGCGCAAGCTCCTGCGGCGCCGCAAGGGCGACGAATCCGGCGCCACCGATCCGGACCCCGCCGAGGTCGATCACCTGCTCGACTGGCTGCAGCAGCAGGGCTGGCTCAGCGACGAGCGCTTTGCGGCGCTGCGCGTGCAAAGCCGTGCGGCACGCTTCGGCACGCGGCGCATCCGCGACGAACTGGCGCAGCACGGCATCGAGCTCGCGGCCGACGCCGACGCGGCGCTGCGCGCCAGCGAGCTCGACCGCGCCTGCGCGCTGTGGGCACGCAAGTTCGGCAGCCCCCCCGCCGACGCCACGGAGCGCGCGCGCCAGATGCGCTTCCTCGCTGCGCGCGGCTTCGCGCACGACGTCGTGCGCCGCGCCGTGCCGGGCGTGCAGGGCCGGCCGAACGATGAGTGAACAGTGACGGCGCCACGCGCGCCGCGCCCGCCGGCGCGCCTGCAGGTGCGTGCTACATTTCGCCGCGCTTCGCGGCGCGCCGGTGTTCGTGCCCGCCGGCGTCGCGGCGATGCGTCGGCCACCCGCATCGGCGACGTCAGCCCGATGCCAACATCGGCGGCCACAATCGCGGTGTCGCGCGGCGCGACGCCGCGACGGCACCCCGTCCACTCTCCGACCCGCCCGAGCCCATGAAGATCCACGAATATCAAGGCAAGGACATCCTGCGCCAGTTCGGCGTGCCCGTGCCGCGCGGTTTCCCCGCCTTCACCGTCCAGGAAGCCGTCGAGGCGGCGCAGAAGCTCGGCGGCAGCGTGTGGGTCGTCAAGGCGCAGATCCACGCCGGTGGCCGCGGCAAGGGCGGCGGCGTCAAGCTCGCGCGTTCGATCGACGAGGTCCGCACGCTGGCCGGCCAGATCCTCGGCATGCAGCTCGTCACGCACCAGACCGGCCCGCAGGGGCAGAAGGTGCGCCGCCTGCTGATCGAGGAAGGCGCCGACATCAAGAAGGAGTACTACGTCGCCGCGCTGACCGACCGCGCGACGCAGAAGGTCGCGATGATGGCCAGCTCCGAAGGCGGCATGGACATCGAGGAGGTCGCGCACAAGACCCCCGAGAAAATCATCAAGGTCTTCGTCGACCCGCTCGTGGGCCTGACCGACGCGCAGGCGCTCGAGCTCGCGCGCGGCATCGGCGTGCCCGAGGCGAGCCAGGCCGAGGCGGTGCAGCTGTTCAAGAACCTGTACCGCTGCTACATGGAGACCGACGCGTCGCTCGCCGAGATCAATCCGCTGATCCTCGAGGGCAACGGGCATCTGAAGGCGCTCGACGCGAAGTTCAACTTCGACTCCAACGCGCTGTTCCGCCACCCCGAGATCGTCGCCTGCCGCGACCTCGACGAGGAGGACCCGGCCGAGATCGAGGCGAGCAAGTTCGACCTCAGCTACATCAGCCTCGACGGCAACATCGGCTGCCTCGTCAATGGCGCGGGCCTCGCGATGGCGACGATGGACACGATCAAGCTCTTCGGCGGCGAGCCGGCGAACTTCCTCGACGTCGGCGGCGGCGCCACGGCCGAGAAGGTCACCGAGGCGTTCAAGATCATGCTGCGCAACCCGAAGGTCAAGGGCATCCTCGTCAACATCTTCGGCGGCATCATGCGCTGCGACACGATCGCCGAAGGCGTGATCGCCGCGTGCAAGGCGGTCAACCTGAACGTCCCGCTGGTCGTGCGCATGAAAGGCACCAACGAGGACATCGGCAAGAAGATGCTCGCCGAGTCGGGCCTGCCGATCATCAGCGCCGACACGATGGCCGAAGCCGCGACGAAGATCGTCGCCGCCGTGAAGTAAGCCCGGAGCCGCACCCCATGAGCATCCTGATCAACAAGGACACCCGCGTCATCACCCAGGGCATCACCGGCAAGACGGGTCAGTTCCACACCCGCGGCTGCCAGGCCTACGCCAACGGCAAGGCCTGCTTCGTCGCCGGCGTCAACCCGAAGAAGGCCGGCGAGAGCTTCGAAGGCATCCCGATCTACGCGTCGGTGAAGGACGCGAAGGCGGCCACCGGTGCCAACGTCAGCGTGATCTACGTGCCGCCGGCCGGTGCCGCCGACGCGATCTGGGAGGCCGTCGAGGCCGACCTCGACCTCGTCGTGTGCATCACCGAGGGCATCCCGATCCGCGACATGCTGATCGTGCGCAACAAGATGAAGGCCAAGGAAGCCGCCGGCGGCAAGAAGACGCTGCTGCTGGGGCCGAACTGCCCCGGCGTGATCACGCCCGACGAGATCAAGATCGGCATCATGCCGGGCCACATCCACAAGAAGGGCCGGGTGGGCGTCGTCAGCCGCTCGGGCACGCTGACCTATGAAGCCGTCGCGCAGCTGACCGAGCTGGGCATCGGCCAGAGCACCGCGGTGGGCATCGGCGGCGACCCGATCAACGGGCTCAAGCACATCGACGTGATGAAGATGTTCAACGACGACCCCGACACCGACGCCGTCATCATGATCGGCGAGATCGGCGGCCCCGACGAGGCCGACGCGGCGCGCTGGTGCAAGGACCACATGAAAAAGCCCGTCGTCGGCTTCATCGCCGGCGTCACGGCGCCACCGGGCAAGCGCATGGGCCACGCCGGCGCGCTGATCAGTGGCGGCGCCGACACCGCCGACGCCAAGCTCGCGATCATGGAGGAGTGCGGCTTCAAGGTCACGCGCAACCCGTCGGAAATGGGCCGGCTGCTCAAGTCGCTGCTCTGAGGGCGCGGCGCGGCCCCCCGGGCCGCGCCGACACGGCAACCTCGCGCGGGCCGCTTCGACGCGGCCCGTTCGCTTGGTGGGGCCGCCGGCGCAGGCGCCGCGGTCCCTCGGTGCGCCGCCCGCCGGACGCTCGCGGCGCCGCGCTATCTGTAGTTCTACGCAGGGCGCGCGCCGCGGCGGCGCCTACACTGGCGGCCGAGGCAAGGGAGACCCCGGATGGAAGAGTTCCTGACCCCCGCGTTCTGGATCGCGGTCGGCCAGATCATCATGATCGACATCCTGCTCGGTGGCGACAATGCCGTCGTCATCGCGCTGGCCTGCCGGCGCCTGCCGCCGCGCATGCGCATGAAGGGCATCCTGTGGGGGACCGCGGGCGCGATCGGGCTGCGCGTCGTGCTGATCTTTTTCGCGCTGACGCTGCTGGCGATCCCGTTCCTCAAGCTCGTCGGCGCCGCGCTGCTGGTGTGGATCGGCATCAAGCTGCTGGTGCCCGAGGACGACGACGGCCACGCGAACATCGAGGCGAGCGACAAGCTGTGGGCCGCCGTCAAGACGATCATCGTCGCCGACCTCGTGATGAGCGTCGACAACGTCATCGCGATCGCCGGCGCGGCGCACGGCGCGCACGCCGATCACCAGCTCGCGCTCGTGATCTTCGGCCTGCTGGTCAGCATCCCGATCATCGTCTGGGGCAGCCAGCTCGTCATCAAGCTGATGGACCGCTTCCCGCTCATCATCACCGCCGGCGGCATGCTGCTGGGCTGGATCGCCGGGACGATGGCCGTCGGCGATCCGGCGGTCGCGCAGCCGGGCGAATGGACCTGGATGCCGAAGGTGCCGCAGACCGATGCCGTCAAGTACGCCGCCGGCGTCGCCGGCGCCTTGCTGGTGCTCGTGTGGGGCAAGTGGATCGCGTCGCGCCGCGCCGCGGCGGCGCCGGCGGCCTGATCGCGCCAGCTCGCCGCATCGCGTCACCGGGCGATGAACGCCAGCGGCCCTGGTGACGGCACGACCGGCCGGCCCCCGCGCGCCGCGGCACTCGCGCCCGGCGCCGCGTTCGCCGGTGTGCGCATCGAACGCCTGCTCGCGCGCGGCAGCAGCGCCTCGCTGTACGTCGCCGTCGAGCCACGCTCGACGCAGCGCGTGGCGCTCAAGGTGCTCGACGCCTGCGACGCCGACGCCGCGCGCGACGACGCGGTGATGTCGCCGTTCGCGCGCGAGGCGCAGACGCTGCAGCGGCTGCGGCACCCCTCGATCGTCGAGGTGCTCGGCGGCGGCGTCGAAGGCGCGCATCCATATCTTTTGATGGCGCTGCTGCCCGGCACCGACCTGCGCCGCTACGCCGCGCCCGCACGCAGGCTGCCGGAGCCGCTCGTGCTGAAGCTCGGCGCCGACGTGGCCGACGCGCTCGCGCACGCGCACGCGATGGGCGTCGTGCACCGCGACCTCAAGCCGGCGAACCTGGTGTTCGACGCGGCCACGCGCCGGGTGTGGATCACCGACTTCGGCGTCGCGCGCGCGCTCGACGCCGCACGCACCCGCACCGGCGTGCTGCTGGGCACGCCGGCGTTCATGGCGCCCGAGCAACTGGCCGGCGGCGCGCCGTCGGCCGCCGGCGACGTCTATGCGCTCGGTGTGACGCTATTCCAGCTGCTCGCCGGCACGCTGCCGTACGCCGGCGAGACGATGGGCGCGCTGCTGCGCGCGATGGCCCAGGGCGCGACGCGCACGCTGGCCGAGCTGCGCCCCGACCTGCCACCGGCGCTCGCCGATCTGCTCGCGCAGGCCCTGAGCCGCGAGGCGTCGCAGCGCCCGACCGCCGCCGAGTTCGCGCTGCACCTGCGTCGCCTGCCGGGAACCGTCGTGTGAACCCGCCGCCGCCCTCGCGCCCGCGTGTGCCCGCGGGGAGTCGGTGCACAATCGTCGGCCGTCGCGGCCTCGTGCCTCCACCGTTTCCAGCGCGCCCCTCATGACCCTCGAGTTCTTCGCTGCCATCGACAAGGGGCGCGCGCGCGACAACAACGAGGACTCCGTCGCCCTCGACGAGGGCTGCGCGCTGGCGGTGCTGGCCGACGGCATGGGCGGCTACAACGCTGGCGAGGTCGCCAGCGGCATGGCCACCTCGTTCATCCGCGCCGAGCTCGGCCGCTGGCTGCACCAGGCCGGCGCCGAGGCGGCCGACGCCGATGTGCGGCGGGCGATGGACATCTGCGTCGACAACGCCAACCGCGCGATCTTCAACGCCGCCAACGCCGACCCGAAGTACGCCGGCATGGGCACGACGCTGGTGGTGGCGGTGTTCCGCGGCCCGCACCTGCTGATCGGCCACGTCGGCGACTCGCGCGCCTACCGCCTGCGCGGCGGCAAGCTCGTGCAGATCACGCGCGACCACTCGCTGCTGCAGGAGCAGATCGACGCTGGCCTGATCTCGCCCGAGCAGGCAGCCTTCGCGGCGCACAAGAACCTCGTCACGCGCGCGGTCGGCGTCGAGGACACGGTGATGCTCGAGACGCACCTGCACGACGTGCTGCCTGGCGACCTGTACCTGCTGTGCTCCGACGGCCTGTCAGACATGGTCGACGACGCCGCACTGGCGCAGTTGCTCAAATCTCACGCGACACTGGCCGGCGCGGGCCGCGCGCTGATCGACGCCGCCAACGACGCAGGTGGAAGGGATAATATTTCCCTCGTCTTGGCAAGGGTCGGCGGCAACGCGTCGGCCGGCGGCCGGTCCTGGTGGCCGTTCAAGCGCTGAGACCCGCCCGTGGCGCGCGGCGCGCCGGGCGGTCCGCACACTACTGAGGTCCTGCGCATGGGCAAGCTGGTCGTCTCTCTCGACGGTGTCGTGATCAAGGAAGTCCAGATCACGAAGGACAAGACGACGCTCGGGCGGCGACCTTACAACGACATCGTGATCGACAACCTCGCCGTCAGCGGCGAGCACGCCGTGCTGCAGATGGCCGGGCAGGACGTCTTCATCGAGGACCTGAACTCGACCAACGGCACCTACATCAACGGCAAGGCGGTCAAGCGCCAGCTGCTGCAGCACAACGACACGATCGAGATCGGCAAGTACAAGATCAAGTACCTCGTCAACGACGGCGGCGCCGACTACGAGCACACGATGATCATCCGGCCGGGCGCCGCGGCACCGGCGCCGGGCTTCGTCGCATCGCGCACGGCCGCGATGTCGGGCTTCGGCTCGCTCGCCTCGCCGGTGGGCCCGGCGTCGATCCGTGTGCTCAACGGCGCCGCGGCGGGCCGTGAAGTCGCGCTGACCAAGGTCGTCACGACCGTCGGCAAGCCGGGCGTGCAGGTGGCGTCGATCACCAAACGGCCGGCCGGCTACGTGCTCGCCCACGTCGAAGGCAGCTCGCGGCCGACCGTCAACGGTACACCGCTGGTCGGCGACGCGATCCAGCTGAAGAACGGCGACGTCATCGAGCTGGCCGGCACGCAGATGCAGTTCGTGCAGGCCTGAGCCGGCCGCCGCCCGCGCGCCGGCGCGGCGGTCGGCGGGGAAGGGGGCGCGTGCCGGGTGGCCGACCCGCGCGGGCGTCGCGCCACACCTCGGCGAAGCCCCCTGCCGCGTGCCGCGGCGCGTGAAGTTCTCACGCGCCCGCCACCGCGATGGATCGACGGCACATGCATCGCGGCGCGGTGCGGCATCGCCCGCTTGCGGACCCCGCAGGGCCACCGCACCATCGCGGCCATGCTGCTCGTTCCACCCGCCGACGCACGCGTCGCCCCGCGGCCCGCCGCGACGCCGGCCCCCACCGCGACGACGATGACGATCCGCGTGCTCGGCTGCTCCGGGTCGATCGCGGCCGGCAGCCGCACGACGGCGTTCCTCGTCGACGACGACCTGCTGGTCGACGCGGGCACCGGCGTCGGCGACCTCTCGCTCGACGAGCTGCTGCGCATCGACCACGTCGTCGTCAGCCACTCGCACCTCGATCACGTGCTGGCGATCGGGCTGCTGGCCGACACCGTCTCGCGCCGGCGCATCGCCACCGGGCGCGGGCCGATCGCGGTGCACGCGCTGCCGGCCACGATCACGGCACTGCGCACCCACGTCTTCAACGACGTCATCTGGCCCGACTTCAGCCGCCTGCCCAGCGTCGAGCAGCCACTGCTGCGGTTCGTGCCGTTCGCCGTCGGCGACGTGCTGTGCTTCGGCGCGCGCCGCGTCGAGGTGCTGCCGGCGGCGCACACGGTGCCGGCCGTCGGCTTCGCGGTGCAGCCGCGCGAAGGCGCCCCGGCGTGGGTCTTCAGCGGCGACACCGGACCGAACCCCGCGCTGTGGCAGCGGCTGCGTGCGCTGCCGGTCGCGCACGTCGTGATCGAGACGGCATTCGGCGACGAGGATGCCGCGCTGGCGGCGATCAGCGGACACCTCAGTCCGTCGTCGCTGGCGGGTGAACTCTCGCGGCTGGCCCCGGGCGTCGACGTGCACGTCACGCACGTCAAGCCGGGCGAGGTCGACACCGTGATGCGACAGGTCGCGGCGCTGGGCCTGTCGCACCGCATCCACACGCTGGCCAGCGGTCAGCGGCTGACGCTCGACGCGACCGTCTGACGGCCGTCAGTCGCCGGCATGGCGGGCGCCACGCGCCGAGCCGGCGACGAGATCGAAGCGGTACAGCCGGCACTCGATCGGCCCGTTCCACAACGGCACGCGCCGGCTCTCCTTGAGCCGCAGCCGCCGCGGCAGCTGCGCGTCGGGGCTGAGCACCCAGGCCGTCCAGCCGCCGTAGTGGCGCTTCCAGTGCGCGGCCAGCGCGGCGAAGAAGTCGTCGCCACTGACGGCGTCGGTAAAGCCCTCGCGCGCGTTCGCGCCGCGCCCCTTCGGCGCGATGCGCTCGCCGTAGGGGGGGTTGAGCATCAGCACGCCGCGCGGCGCCGGCGGCGGACGCTGCAGCGCGTCGGCCGTCTTGAACGCGATCGCCGTGGCGACGCCGGCGCGCTCGGCGTTGCGCGCAGCGAAATCGGTCATGCGAAACGACACGTCGCCGGCGAACACCGCCACCGCCGGCGCGTGCACGCGCTCGCGCGCGTCGCGCCGCAACGCCTGCCAGGTCGCCGCGTGGTCGCGAAACGGCGCCAGCCGCTCGAACGCGAAGCGGCGCTGCGCGCCCGGGGCGATGCCGCACGCGAGTTGCGCGGCCTCGATCGCGATCGTGCCGGCGCCACAGCACGGGTCGAGCAGCGGCAGGTCTTCGGCACGGCCCTGCCAGCCGGCGGCGGCGAGCATCGCGGCGGCCAGCGTCTCTTTCAGCGGCGCCTCGCCCTTGACTTCGCGGCCCGCGGCGGCGGCGTCGCGCCAGCCGCGCTTGAACAGCGGCTCGCCCGAGGTGTCGACGTACAGCGTCGCGTGCGCCGCGCCCAGGTGCAGCCGCAGCGGCAGGTCGGGGTCGCGCGTGTCGACGCTCGGGCGTGCGCCGGTGGCATCGCGCAGCACGTCGCACACGGCATCCTTGATGCGCAGCGCCGCAAAGTGCAGGCTGCGCAGCGGCGACGCGCGCGCGCTCGTGTCCACGCGCAGCGTCTGCCGCGGCGTGATCCAGTCGGTCCAGCGCACCGTGCGCGCGAGCGCATACAGGTCGTGTTCGTCGCGGTAGGGGCCATCGGCCAAGGGCCACAGCACGCGCTGCGCGAGGCGGCTCTCGAGGTTCAGCGTCATCGCCGCCACCGCGTCGCCGTGCACCGTGACGCCACCGCGGCCGGGCTCGATACGCGCCGCGCCGCCGAGCAGGCGGCGGCACTCGTCGGCCAGCAGCGTCTCGGTGCCGCCGGCAGCCGGCAGGAACAGCGCCACGCCGCGCGGCGCGGGCGCAGACGCACTCGGCGCCGGCGTCACAGCGCCTTGCGCAGGTTGGCCGGCGCGATCTTCAGCGCCTCGCGGTACTTGGCCACCGTGCGCCGCGCGACCTGGATGCCCTGCTCCTCGAGCATCTGGCTGAGCTGGCTGTCCGACAGCGGCTTGGCCGGGTCCTCGGCGGCGACGAACTGCTTGATCAGCGCGCGCACCGCGGTGCTCGACGCGTTGCCGCCGGCCTCGGTGTTCAGCGACGAGCCGAAGAAGTACTTCAGCTCGAAGGTGCCGAACGGCGTGGCCATGTACTTGGCGGTGGTCACGCGCGAGATCGTGCTCTCGTGCAGGCCGAGCTCGTCGGCGATCTCGCGCAGCACCAGCGGCTTCATCGCGATCTCGCCGTGGCTGAAGAAAGCCTTCTGCCGCTCGACGATCGCGCTCGAGACGCGCAGGATGGTGTCGAAGCGCTGCTGGATGTTCTTCATGAACCAGCGCGCTTCCTGCAGCCGCGACGACAGACCCGCCGCCGAGCCGTTGCGCTGGCCGCGGATCGCCTGCGCGTACAGGTCGTTGATGCGCAGCCTGGGCATCACGTCGGGGTTGAGCACGCACTTCCAGCCGCGCCCGCTGCGCACGACGATGACGTCGGGGACGACGACGTTGGCCTCGGCGCGCGCGAACGGCCGTCCGGGCTTCGGCTCGCAGGCCACGATCAGCGCCTGCGCCTGCCGGATGACGTCCTCGTCGGCGCCGGTCACCGCCATCAGCCGCTTGATGTCACGCTTGGCCAGCAGCTCGAGGTGCTGTTCGCAGATTGCCAGCGCCACGTCGCGCGCCGGCGACGCGGACCGCGTGCGCAGCTGCAGCGTCAGGCACTCGCGCAGGTCGCGCGCGCCGACGCCGCAGGGGTCGAGGCTTTGCAGCCAGCCGAGCGCGCAGCGCAGCCGCGACAGCAGCTCGTCGCGCGCCTCCTCGTCGTCGGGGGCGAGCTGCTGCGCGATCTCGTCGAGCGTGTCGGCGAGGTAGCCGTCGTCGTCGAGCGAGTCGATCAGCACCTCGACGGCGGCCGCGTCCTCGGGCGCGAGCCGCATGCCGAGCACCTGGCGGCGCAGGTGGTCGGCGAGCGTGTCGCCGGGGCCGCGCTCCTGCGGCTCGAAGTCGTCGTCGGTCGCCGCCGCCGCGGGCGTCTCGCGGATGCCGTCGAAGTCGTCGCCTTCGGTGCCGTTGGCCCAGTCGTCGCGTTCGGTCGTGCCGAGTTCGGTGCCGTCGAGGCCGGCCGGCTCGGCGTCGTCGAGGCGGCCGTCGGTCTCGTCGGGCTCGGCCATGCGATCGGCCGGCATTGCGCGCTCGGCCGCGGCGTCGAGCGAAGCCTCGAACGGCGAAGCGGCCTCGTCGTCGAGTTCGATGAACGGGTTCTGCTCGAGCATCTGCTCGACTTCCTGGTGCAGCTCGAGCGTCGACAGCTGCAGCAGCCGGATCGACTGCTGCAGCTGCGGCGTCAGCGCCAGGTGCTGCGACAGCCGGACCTGCAGTGACGGCTTCATGCTCATGCCGGCTACATGCGGAAGTGCTCGCCGAGGTACACCTTGCGCACGTCGGCGTTGTCGACGATGTCGGCCGGCGTGCCCTCGGCCAGCACCTGGCCGTCGCTGATGATGTAGGCGCGGTCGCAGATGCCCAGCGTCTCGCGCACGTTGTGGTCGGTGATCAGCACGCCGATGCCGCGCGCCTTCAGGAAGCCGATGATGCGCTGGATCTCGATCACGGCGATCGGGTCGACGCCGGCGAACGGCTCGTCGAGCAGGATGAAGCGCGGCTGCGTGGCCAGCGCGCGCGCGATCTCGACGCGCCGCCGCTCGCCGCCCGACAGCGCCGGCGCCGGGCTGGTGCGCAGCTTGTCGATGCTCAGCTCGAGCAGCAGGTCGTTGAGCTGGCGCTCGATCTCGGCCGGCTTCAGCGGCCGGCCGTCGGCGCCACGCTGCAGCTCGAGCACGGCGCGCACGTTCTCCTCGACCGTGAGCTTGCGGAAGATCGACGCCTCCTGCGGCAGGTAGCTCAGCCCCAGTCGCGAACGCTGGTGGATCGGCCGGTGGTGCACCGGCTGGCCGTCGATGCGGATCTCGCCGGCGTCGGCGCGGATCAGCCCGACGACCATGTAGAAGATCGTCGTCTTGCCGGCGCCGTTGGGGCCGAGCAGGCCGACCACCTCGCCGGCACTGACCGCCAGCCCGACGCCCTTGACGACGCGGCGCGCGCCGTAGCGCTTCTCGAGGCCGGTGGCTTCGAGGCGGCTGACGGCCGTCGTGGCCGGCAGCGACACCGGCGTGGGGGGCGCGGGTTCGCGCAGCGCGTTCACGGCCGCGAACCCGCCGGCGCCGACTCGCGCGGCGTCAGGATGGCGCGCACGCGACCACCACCGTCGCCGGCGCTGACGCTGAAGGTCTCGTTGACGTTGTCGTAGGTGATCAGCGCGCCGGTGACTTCGTCGGCCGGCGCGCCGCCACGCAGACGCCGCAGCAGCGCATTGCCGGCGAGGCGCACGGTGTCGGCGCGGCCGTCGTAGTCGATGCGGTCGGCGCGCCCCTCGATGACCTCGTCGACGCCGTCGCGCTTTTGCCGGAACGTGGCCGCGCGGCCGGCCTCGCCGAGGGCCACCGCGCTGCGCCAGCCCTCGGGCGTTTCGCGCACCTCGACGCGCTCGGCCGTGATGCGCAGCGAACCCTGCGTGATCACGACGTTGCCGACGAAGACGACGACCCGCTTGGCCAGGTCGACCGTGCTCTGGCGGTCGGCCTCGATCGTCATCGGCTGGCTGCGGTCGCTGCGCTGCGCGACGGCCGGCGCCGCGGCCGACAGCGCGACGGTGAGCGCGACCAGCAGCGCGGGCAGCGGGGCAGTCAGGCGACAGGGCATAGCGGCATGGAAATTGCAGGCCATTCTAGCCCCGTCGCGTCGGCACGCCACCCGGTGGCGTGTGAAATTTCGGCGCGGGTGGCGCGTCGCCACCGCACCGGCGCGCCGGCTCAGCCGCCCTTGCGGATGCGCTCGACGAGGAAGCTCGCCACTTGCAACGAACGCTCGTTGCTGCCGGCGAGGCTGCCCGACGTGAAGAAGCGCCCACCGACGCCGATCGACGGCGTGCCGTCGATCTTGTACGCGTCGGCCAGTGCCTTGGCCTGGCGCGCCTTGGTGGCGACACCGAACGAGCGCAGCGCGTCGAGGAACTTGTCGCGGTCGAGCCCCTGCTCGGCAGCGAACGCGGCCATGTCAGCTTCCTTGTCGAGGCGGCGGCGCTGCACGTGCATCGCGGCGAAGACGCGGCGGTGCATCTTCTCGATCTCGCCCATCGCCTCGAGCGCGTAGTAGAGCTTGGCGTGCGTCTCGTGCAGCGCGCTGAAGCCCACCGGCACGCGCCGGAACGCGACGTAGTCGGGCTGCCGCGCCGCCCACGCCTCGATGGCCGGCTGGAACGCGTTGCAGTGCGGGCAGCCGTACCAGAAGAACTCGAGCACGTCGATCTTGCCGCCGCCCGACGTCGCCACCGGCGTGGCCAGGCGGACGAAGTCGCGGCCCTCGACGAAGGCAGCAGGCTGCGCGTGGGCCGCGCCGGCCCACGGCAGCGTGGCGACGGCGGCGGCGCGGAGCGTGAACTGGCGGCGATTCATGGTCGTGGTCCTCATTGGGGCCGCCGCACCCGCAGGGCGGCGGCACGGGGTGACAGGAAAGCGCAACGCGCGCGGCGATGCACGCAGGTGTCGTGGATCTTCAACGCTCCACGCGCACCAACGCTGACTCGACCGCGTTGCCCTTCAATCGTTCCTGGACGGCGTCGGCCTCGTCCTTGCGTTCGAACGGCCCCAGCCGCACGCGGTACACGGTGCGGCCGGCCTGTTCGCGCTCGCTCACGCGCGCCGTGAAGCCGAGCATCGCCAGTCGGGCCCGCTGCTGCTCGGCATCCTCGGCGCGCGAGTAGGCGCCCACTTGTACGAAGTAGCGGAACGGGTCCGCCGACGGCGCTGCGGCCGCCGGGGTTTGCGGCGGGGTGGCGGCGGCCGGCAGCGCGGTCGCCGCGCCGGGGGCGGCCGGGCGGTTGGCCAGCGCAGGCGGCGCTGCCGCCGGCGCCGTCGGTGGCGGTACCGCCGGCGTCGAGGCCGACTCGCCGCGCTGCGCCGGCCGCCCGCTGAGCGGGCCGTTCGGATCCCAGCGCTTCAGGCGCTCGGCCTCGGCGGCCTCGTTCTGCGGCGGGCGCGGCACCTTGTCGACGAAAGGCACCGGCACCTTGGTCACGTACAGCGCCACCGCGAGCGACAGCCCCAGCCCGACCAGCAGCCCGACGATCAGGCCGAGCACGAACCCGCCACGCTGCGCCTTCATGCGTCCTCCAGCGCCTCTTCGGCGCGCGCCATCGACTCCGGCGCCGACACGCCGATCAGCGCCAGCGCGTTGCGCAGCACCTGCCGCACCGCCGCCAGCAGCGCGAGCCGCGCGCGCGCGAGTTCGCGGTCGTCGACGAGGAAGCGCTCGGCGGTGTAGTAACTGTGCAGCGCCGCGGCCAGATCGCGCAGGTAGAACGCGACGTCGTGCGGCGCGAGCTCGGCCGCCGCGCGCTCGACCATCGCCGGATAGTCGGCGAGCTTGAGCATCAGCGCGACCTCGGTCGGCGCCGTCAGGCGCGAGAGGTCGGCGCTGGCGAGCGTGGCCGGGTCGCCGCCGTGCTGCTGCACCCACTGCGCGATCACCGAGCAGATGCGCGCGTGTGCGTACTGCACGTAGAACACCGGGTTCTCGTCGTTGCGCTTGAGCGCGAGGTCGACGTCGAAGACGAACTCGGTGTCGGCCTTGCGGCTGATCAGGAAGAAACGCACCGCGTCGCGGCTGGTCCACTCGATCAGGTCGCGCAGCGTCACGTAGCTGCCGGCGCGTTTGGAGATCTTGACCTCCTCGCCGCCGCGCATCACGGTGACCATCTTGTGCAGCACGTAGTCGGGGTAGCCGGGCGGGATGCCGGCGCCGATGGCCTGCAGACCAGCGCGCACGCGCGCGATCGTGCCGTGGTGGTCGCTGCCCTGGATGTTGACCGCCTTCGTGAAGCCGCGCTCGAACTTGACCAGGTGGTACGCGACGTCGGGCACGAAGTACGTGTAGCTGCCGTCGGACTTGCGCATCACGCGGTCCTTGTCGTCGCCGTACTCGGTGGTGCGCAGCCACAGCGCGCCGCCTTCCTCGTAGGTCTTGCCCGCGGCCACCAGCGCGCGCACGACGGCGTCGACGCGGCCGCTGGCGTACAGGCTCGACTCGAGGAAGTAGTGGTCGAAGCGCACGCCGAAGGCCTTCAGGTCGAGGTCCTGCTCGTGGCGCAGGTAGGCCACCGCGAACTGGCGGATGCCGTCGAGGTCGTCGACGTCGCCGCTGGCGGTGAAGACGCGGTCGTCGGCGCGCACCGTCTTGCGCGCCGCGAAGTCGGCCGCGATGTCGGCGATGTAGTCGCCGTTGTAGGCCGCCTCGGGCCACCCGTCGTCACCCGGCTTCAGGCCACGCAGCCGCGCCTGCACCGACAGCGCGAGGTTGCCGATCTGCACGCCGGCGTCGTTGTAATAGAACTCGCGCGTGACGTCCCAGCCCTGCGCGGCCAGCAGGTGGCAGATCGCGTCGCCGAGCGCACCCTGCCGGCCATGGCCGACGTGCAGGGGACCGGTGGGATTGGCCGAGACGAATTCGACGAGCACGCGGCGGCCATTGCGTTCACGGCGCCCGAAGGCGTCACCGGCGGCGAGCACCTCGACGACGACGGCCTGGCGCGCGGCATCGGCCAGGCGCAGATTGACGAAGCCGGGGCCGGCGACCTCGATCGCGGCGACCCAGCGCTGCACCTCGGACTGGCGCCAAAGCGCCTCGACCAAGCCCTGCGCGACCTCGCGCGGGTTCTTGCGCAGCGTGCGCGCCAGCGCCATCGCCGCGGTGACCGCCAAGTCGCCGTGCGCGGCCTGCTTCGGCGACTCGAACGCGAGCGTGGCCGGCGGCTCGACACCGAGCTCGCCCACCGCCCGGCGCAACGCTGCGAGCAGCTCGAGCTTGGCTTGGATCATGCAATCGATTCTACGGGCGCCCCCTGAGGCTCCTGGCGGGCCACGCCGCGCCGCTGGCGCGAATTGCCGCGCCATCGCCGCATTGTTCGGGGCATCGCGCGCACGTCGCACCGCGACGATGGCGCCACCACGCGCCGCACAAGCGGCACTGCCACGCCATGTCTGCCGTCGTCCCGCCGTCTTCCACGCCGATTCGGCCCGCTGCCGTGGCCGCGACGCCGTTCGTCACCGACCCCGAGCTGCCGGCGCGCATCGGCAAGTACCGCGTGCTCAAGCGACTCGGCGAAGGCGCCACGAGCGAGGTGCTGCTCGCGCACGACGAGTTCAACGACCGTCCGGTGGCGATCAAGCGCGTGCGCGTGCCGGCCCCCGGCGAGGGCTCGGACCCGCAGATCTACCAGCGCTTCTTCGCCGCCGAGGCCGCGCTCGTCGGCCGGCTGCAGCACCCGAACGTCGTGCAGATCTACGACGCCGTGGCCGACCCGCAGGCGCCTTACCTGGTGATGGAGTACGTGCACGGCGTGACGCTGCGGCGCTTCTGCCGCCCCGACGCACTGCTGTCGCTCGAGCAGATCGTCGAGATCGGCTTCAAGTGCGCGATGGCGCTGGGCTACATGGCGCGCCAGGGGCTGATCCACCGCGACGTCAAGCCGGCCAACCTGCTCGCCGTCGTCGAACACGACCACGTCATCGACGTCAAGGTCACCGACTTCGGCAGCGTGCTGAACCTGACCTCGGAGCACACGCAGATCTTCCGCGTCGGCTCGCTGGCGTACATGTCGCCGGAACAGCTCGACGGCGCGCCGCTCGACGCGCGTGCCGACATCTACTCGCTGGCCGCCGTGCTGTACCACCTGATCGCCGGGCGACCGCCGTTCGAGGCACCGTCGCAGACGGCGATGATGAGCCAGATCTTCACCGCCGAGCCGCCGCCGCTGACCGAGCTGCGCGCCGGCGTGCCGCCGTCGCTCGACGCGCTGGTGCGCCGCGCGCTGGCCAAGACGGCCGACGAGCGCCCCCCCGACTGGGATGCCTTCGCGCAGGGGCTGTCGGCGCTGGTGGCCAACCGCGAGATCCCGCGCGGCAAGCTGCAGGGCGTGCTCGACTCGGAGCGCTTCAACCTGCTGCGCGGGCTCGAGTTCTTCGCCGGCTTCGGCGACGTCGAACTGTGGGAGGTCGTGCACCGCGCCAAGTGGCAGCGTCTCAAGGTCGGCCACGCGATCTACCGCAAGGGCCAGCAGGGCCAGACCTTCCACATCATCGCGCAGGGCGAGATCGAGGTGCTGCGCGACGGCGTCAAGGTGGCCACGCTCGGGCGCGGCACCTCGGTGGGCGAGATGGCGTATCTCGCGCCGAGCGAGGAGCTGCGCACGCACCGCGCCGACGTCATCGTCACCGCGCCTTGCGTGACGATCTCGTTCACGCCGCACACCTACACGCAGCTCGCGCTGGGCACGCGCCACCTGTTCGACCAGGCTTTCATCGGCGTGCTGGTGCGCCGGCTGCACGCGGCGCACGAGGCACTCCACCACCCGCGGCGCATCCTGTAGCGGTGCGCCGGGCTTGTGGTGCAATCACCCGGCCACCACGAGCCGACCGGGAGACCCGATGAAACGCCTGCTGATCGCCACGGCCTTGCACCTCGCCCTCGCTGCCGGTGCCGCGCACGCGGCGAACCCCGTGTGCGAGGCGCGCGCCGACGAGAAGAAGCTCGCCGGCGCCGCGCGCACGAGCTTCGTCAAGAAGTGCGAGAGCGACCTCGCCGCGGCGCCGACCTGCGCGCTGCAGGCCGACGCGAAGAAGCTCGCCGGCGCCGCGCGCACGAGCTTCGTCAAGAAGTGCCAGACCGACGCCGCCACCGCCACCTGCGAGTCGCAGGCCGACGAGAAGAAGCTCGCCGGCGCCGCGCGCACCAGCTACGTGACCAAGTGCGTCAGCGACAGCGCCGCGTCGTTCTGACGCGGCGCGTGCCGGGCGACCTCACGCCGGCGCCGCGGGACCGCGCGACGTCCAGTAGCCCGGGTCGCCGTAGGTGTGCTTGAGGAAGTCGATCCACAGCCGCACGCGCAGCGGCAGGTGCTTGCGCTGCGGGAACACGGCGTAGATGCCGTTGGGCGGCGCGGCGAAGTCGTCGAGCACGCTGACGAGCGTGCCGGCGGCGATCTCGTGCTCGACTTCCCACGTGCTGCGCCACGCGATGCCCAGCCCCTGCACGCACCAGTCGTGCAGCACCTGGCCGTCGCTGCAGTCGAGCCGGCCGTGCGGGCGCAGGTGCGTGACCTGACCGTCGATCGTGAACGCCCAGCCGCGCGTCTGGCTGGCGTCCGACGACAGCGTCAGGCACTCGTGCTTGTGCAGGTCGCTCGGATGCTGCGGCACGCCGGCGCGCTGCAGGTACGCCGGTGTGGCGACGCACAGCCGGCGGTTGTCGGCCAGGCGCACGCTGACGAGGCTCGAGTCGGGCAGGTCGCCGACGCGCACCGCACAGTCGACCCCCTCGTTGACGATGTCGACGATGCGGTCGCTGAGGTTCAGCGACAGGTGCACGTCGGGGTGCTGCGCGAGAAAGCGCGGCACGAGCGGCGCGACGTGCCGCCGCCCGAAGCCGGCCGGCGCCGTCACGCGCAGGTAGCCGCTGGCCTTGACGCCGCCGGCACTGACGCTGGCCTCGGCGTTGGCCAGGTCGGCGAGGATGCGCTGGCAGTCCTCGAGGTACGCGCTGCCCTCGTGCGTCAGCGTGATGCGCCGCGTCGTGCGCACCAGCAGCTTGACGCCGAGCCGCTCCTCGAGGGCGTCGATGCGCCGCCCGATCACCGCCGGCGCGACGCCCTCGGCGTGCGCCGCGGCCGTCAGACTGCCCTTGGTAGCCACGCCGACGAACGACTCGATCTGTTTTAGCCGGTCCATGTGCGAAGAATACCTTCGCCAGCCGATTAAACCAAGCGCGAATCGCGCCCGATAAGCGCCACGCAGGTTTGCAATCGCGCCTGCTCGCGCTGCGCCGCACGCCATCAACGGCGGCTGCGGGCACGCCCGATCGCCTCGGCACACGCCGAGCCCAACGCGCGGCGCCCGCGATTCATGCGCCAAACGCAAAGATCCAGCGCCGATCCCGGATTCAATGATTAACGAAGTTGCCAATACAGTCTCGCCGATGACTTCGCCCGCCAGCCCGCGCGCCGTGCTGTTCGACGCCTACGGCACCCTGTTCGACGTCTACAGCGTCGCGCTGTTGGCCGAGCAGCTGTTTCCCGGTCGCGGCGACGCGCTGGCCGCGCTGTGGCGCGACAAGCAGATCGAATACACGCGGCTGGTCTCGATGAGCGGGCGCTACCGGCCGTTCTGGGACCTCACGCGCGCCGGCCTGCGCTTCGCGGCGCAGCGGCTGGGCCTGACGCTGGCGCGCGACGCCGAAGACCGGCTGATGAACCAGTACCGCCACCTGAGCGCGTTCCCCGAGAACCTCGACGTGCTGCGCACGCTCGCCGCGCAGGGGGTGCGCACCGGCGTGCTGTCCAACGGCGACCCCGAGATGCTCGCGGTGGCCGTCAAGAGCGCCGGCTTCGCCGACCTGCTCGACCCGGTGCTGTCGGTGCACGCAACACAGCGCTACAAGACCGACCCCGCGGCCTACGCGCTCGGGCCGCAGGCGCTCGGGCTGCCGGCGCGGCAGATCCTGTTCGTCTCAAGCAACGGCTGGGACGCGATCGGCGCGACCTGGTACGGCTACACGACGCTGTGGGTCAACCGCGGCGGACAGCCGCTCGAAGCCCTCGACACCGAGCCGACGCGCATCGGCACCACACTGCGCGACGTGCTCGACTTCTTCCCTTCCTCAGACGCCCGCCCCGCGCGGAAATGGAGTCCACGATGACCGCACGCACGACCCGCCACCGCCTGCAGGTGGCCACCGTTCTGGCCCGCTTCATCGACGAGGAGGTGCTGCCCGGCACCGGCGTCGACGCGGCGGCGTTCTGGGCCGGCTTCGACGCGCTCGCGCACGACCTGGCGCCGAAGAACCGCGCGCTGCTCGCCGAGCGCGACCGCCTGCAGGCCGAGCTCGACGCCTGGCACCAGGCCCACCCGGGGCCGATCAGCGACATGCCGGCCTACCGCGCGTTCCTCAAGCGCATCGGCTACCTCGTCGACGCGCCGGCCGAGGTGCAGTGCACGACTGCCAACGTCGACGACGAAGTCGCCAAGCTCGCCGGCCCGCAGCTGGTGGTGCCGATCACCAACGCGCGCTACGCGCTCAACGCCACCAACGCGCGCTGGGGCTCGCTGTACGACGCGCTGTACGGCACCGACGTGATCCCCGAGGCCGGCGGCGCCGAGAAGGGCACCGGCTACAACCCGGTGCGCGGGCAGAAGGTCATCGACTACGCGCGCGGCGTGCTCGACCAGGCCGCCGCGCTGGCCACCGGCTCGCACCGCGACGCCACCGGCTACCGCGTCGCTGGCGGCCAGCTCGCCGTCACGCTGAAGGACGGCACCGTCACCGGCCTGGCGGACCCCGCCGCGTTCGTCGGCTTCCAGGGCGACGCGGCGGCACCGTCGTCGGTGCTGCTGCGCCACCACGGGCTGCACCTGGACATCCGCATCGACCGCGGCCACCCGATCGGCAAGACCGACCCCGCCGGCATCGCCGACGTCATCGTCGAGGCGGCGGTGTCGACGATCCTCGACCTCGAGGACTCGGTGGCCGTCGTCGACGCCGACGACAAGGTGCTCGCGTACCGCAACTGGCTCGGCATCCTGCGCGGCACGCTGACCGAGGAAGTCACCAAGGGTGGCAAGACGTTCACGCGCCGCCTCGAAGCCGACCGCGTCTACACCGGCGCCGACGGCCAGCCGCTCGTGCTGCACGGACGCTCGCTGCTTTTCGTGCGCAACGTCGGCCACCTGATGACCAACCCGGCGATCCTGCTCGGCGACGGCAGCGAGATCCCCGAGGGCATCATGGACGCCGTCGTCACGACCGCGATCGCGCTGCACGACCTCAAGCGCCTGGGCACTGCCGGCCTGCACAACACGCGCACCGGCAGCGTCTACATCGTCAAGCCGAAGATGCACGGCCCCGCCGAGGTCGCGTTCTCGGTCGAGCTGTTCGGCCGCGTCGAGGCGCTGCTGGGGCTGGCGCCGAACACCGTCAAGCTCGGCATCATGGACGAGGAGCGGCGCACCAGCGTGAACCTGCGCGCCTGCATCGCCGCGGCGGCGCAGCGCGTGGCGTTCATCAACACCGGCTTCCTCGACCGCACCGGCGACGAGATCCACACCGCGATGCTGGCCGGCCCGATGGTGCGCAAGCCGCGCATGAAGAACGCCAACTGGCTGCGCGCTTACGAGTTCAACAACGTGCAGATCGGGCTGGCGTGCGGACTGCGCGGGCGCGCGCAGATCGGCAAGGGCATGTGGGCGATGCCCGACATGATGGCCGACATGATGAAGGAGAAGATCGCCCACCCGCAGTCGGGCGCCAACACGGCGTGGGTGCCGAGCCCGACGGCGGCCACGCTGCACGCGCTGCACTACCACCAGGTCGACGTCGCCGCGCTGCAAAAGAGCATGGAAGAGTTCGCGCGCGGCCCGAAGGCGCCGATGGTCGAAGACAAGCTGCTCGACGCGATCCTGCAGGTGCCGGTGGCACTGATCCCGTTCTGGACGCCAGCCGAGGTGCAGCAGGAGCTGGACAACAACGTCCAGGGCATCCTCGGCTACGTCGTGCGCTGGATCGACCAGGGCGTGGGCTGCTCGAAGGTGCCCGACATCCACAACGTCGGCCTGATGGAAGACCGCGCGACGCTGCGCATCAGCAGCCAGCACATCGCCAACTGGCTGCTGCACGGCATCGTGACGCCCGAGCAGGTGCACGCGACGTTCCGCCGCATGGCCGCCGTCGTCGACCAGCAGAACGCCGGCGACCCGCTGTACCGTCCGATGGCCGGCCACTGGGACGACAGCTTCGCGTACCGTGCCGCGCTCGACCTCGTCTTCAAGGGCAAGGAGCAGCCCAACGGCTACACCGAGCCGCTGCTGCACGCGTGGCGGCTCAAGGCGAAGGCGGCGACGGCGGCCTGATGCCGCAGCGCTGGAGCGCCGCGCTCGGCGCGTGGCTCGACCGCGTGCCGCTGGCGCTGCTCGTCGCGCTGGCGGCGTGGCTGGCCGTCGCACCCGTCGTGCCCGAGCCGCACCTGTGGCAGAAGCTCAAGATGCTCGCGGCGGGCACGCTGACGCGCCCGCTCGACATCTTCGACCTCGTGTTCCACGCGGCGCCGATCGCGCTGCTCGCGTGGCAGCTGGTGCGGCAGGTGCGCGGCCGCGGCGGCTCGGCGCCGCGTTGACGCGGGCGCACGCCCTTCAACGCGGCAGCAGGTGCGGCTGCAGCCGCGCCGCCAGCGCGCGCAGCCGCTCGATGCCGGGTTCCTTGCGCGGCCACACGAGGCCGACGCCGTCGTTGTCGAACCGCGGCAGCACGTGCAGGTGCAGGTGCGGCACCGACTGCCAGCCCGCAGGCCGGTTGGCCTGCAGGACGGTCACGCCGTCGGGCGCGAACGCCGCCTGCACCGCCAGCGCGACGCGGCGCGCCGCGCGCATCAGCGCCGCGGCCTCGTCGTCGGTGGCATCCATCAGCGTCTCGCAGGCGCGCCTGGTCGCGACGATGACGTGGCCGTCGTTGACCTGGCCGGCGTCCATGAACGCGAACACGAGTTCGTCCTCGTAGACCTTGGCGCACGGCAGTTCGCCGGCGAGCAGGCGTTCGAACACGGTGGGCATGATCGTCTCCCCGGTTGGCGGCCGTCGCCGGCCTCAATCGCGCGCGCTCGGCGCCATCGCCGCGCGCCGGCGCAGGCGGCGACGGCGTTGCCAGCGCACCTTCATCGCGAGCACGAAGCTCGCCGCGGCGTAGGTCAGCAGCCCGACCGTCGTGGCCATCAGCGCCATGCCCAGCAGCAGCGGCTTGCCCAGCGCCGTGATGCCGTCCCACGCCCGCGCGAACCACCCGCGGCCGTCGTCCGCCACCGGCCGCGGCTCGTTGACGGGCGGCGGGCCCTGGACGGCCGCCTCCTCGCCGAGCACCGCCTTGCCGAGCCGCCATGCGGCGTAGTACAGCGGGCCGTAGGTGGCCGGGTTGCTGACCAGCGTGCTCGCCGCGGCGGTGGGCACGTTGGCGCGCAGCACGACCGCCGCGCCGACCGACAGCGGGATCTGCGCGATCGGGATCAGCAACCCGAAGAACACGCCGATCGCCATGCCCAGCGCGACGCCGCGCCGGCTCATGTGCCACAGCCGCGGGTGGTGCAGCGCCGGGCCGATCCAGCGCAGCCAGCGGTTCTCGCGCATCGACTCCTGGGTCGGCAGCCAGCGCTTGAGGCGGTCGTTCATTCGGCGTGGTGGGAGTCCGCGGCAATGTCGGCGTCGAGGCGCACCGCCTTGACGGCCTGCTGCAGCGCACGGCGCAGCGCACTGGCGGCGCGCAGGCGGGCGTCCATCGCGGACAAGGGCAGGCGCCCGTCGGCACCGGCAGCCAGCAGCGCGGCCTTGAGCGACTGGTACGCATTTTCCGTCGCCTCGAGCAGCCGGTCGATCGCCGGGGTCACCACCGGTTCCTGCGCACCGGCCTCGTCGGGCACGGCCAACGCGTCGAGCAGCGCCGACGCGTGACGGCGGAAGTCGGCGTCGGCCGCCGCGGCGGCGTCGGGCAGCGCTGCCGCCGCGGCGTCGGCCTGTGCGGTGGCCGCCTCGAACGCCAGTTCGGCGCAGGTCTCGTGATAGCGCTCGACGCGCAGGATGCGCGGCAGCCGCTCGCTGCTGTCGGCGGTCATCGCGCCGCGGTGCAGCCGCTCGACGAAGCGCTCGATCGCACGCGCGAGCGCCGCGTGCAGCGCGCGGTCGCGCTCCAGCGCCGCCGGTGGCGCGCCGCCGACGGCGCCGCGCGCCAGGCGCACGGCGATCGCGCCGGCACGGCGGACCTCGCGGCGCAGCGCGTCCAGCGCGATGACCGGCACCTGCAGCGCGTTGTCGTCGAGGTAGCGCGGGCGCGCCTCGTCTTCCTCGATCGTGCGGAAACGCGCCAGCAGCCACCGCGTCAGCGCGCCGGCCAGCGGCCACATCAGCAGCACGCCCAGCACGTTGAAGATCGAGTGGAACAGCGCCAGCTTGGCCGCCGGGTCGCGATCCAGGCCCAGCGCCTCGCGCGCCCAGCCGATGGCCGCCACCAGCCACGGCAGCAGCGCGAGCGCGACCGCCGCGGTCAGCACGTTGAACAGCACGTGGGCCGCGGCGGCGCGCTTGGCGTTCGGCGTCGCGCCGACCGAGGCCAGCAGCGCGGTGACGGTGGTGCCGATGTTGGCGCCGATCACGACGGCGGCCGCGCCCTGCACGTCGATCAGCCCGCTTTGCGCCGCGGTCAGCGCCATCGCCATCGATGCCGCCGACGCCTGCATCACGACGGTCAGCGCGGCGCCGATCGCCACCAGCGCGAGCACGCCCCACAGGCCCTCGCCCGCGGGCAGCCGCACGTCGTCGGCGAAGCCGAGGAACGCCTGCTGCAGCAGCCCGATGCCGAGGAACAGCACGCCGAACCCGGCCACCGCCTGCCCGGTGGCCGCCAGCGACGGTGCACGCCCGAACAGCTTGAGCAGCGCACCCAGTCCGACCAGCGGCAGCGCGAAGGCGTCGACCTTGACGCGCAGCCCGACCAGCGCGACGAGCCAGCCGGTGAACGTCGTGCCGACGTTGCTGCCGAACAGCACCCACAGCGCCTGCGACAGGCTCAGCAGACCCGCGTTGACGAAGCCGATCGCCGCCACCGTGACCGCGCTCGACGACTGCACGGCCGCGGTGATCAGCGCGCCCGACGCCAGCCCGTGCAGCCGCGTGCGCGTCGAGCGCGCGAGGATCTGCTCGAGCGCCGGGCCGGCGGCCAGCTTGAGGCCGTCGGTCATCATCGCCATGCCGAGCAGGAACAGGCCGACGCCGCCCAGCAGGGGGCCCAGCCGCGCCGCGACGTCGAGCACGCTCATGCGGCAAGTATCGGCGCCGGGCGCCGAGCCCGGGCTGCGGCCCGGCGCACGCGCCGGCCGCCGGACGGGGATGTTCAGGTCGGCGTCGGCGTGCCGGCCATGCGGTCGTACTTCAGGAAGTACTGCCGCGCGAGCGCGACGAGCTGGCCGTCGCTCGGGTGGTCGACCGTCTCGTAGCCGACGATGTGCTTGGCGGTCTGCGGGCGGTGCTTCTCGACGTAGTGGCGGAAGTCGGCCATCGCGGTGCGCCCGCCGACGACGAGCACCTCGGCGATGCCGGCCAGCGCGTCGCAGACCTCGCCGAAGAACTCGTGCTCGGTGCGCACCTTGCTGCCGTGGTAGCGCGTCGGATGGCTGTGCGCCTTGAGCTTTTGCGACTCGACGTGGTCGGGGTCGAACTGCAGCACCTGGGCGGTCTCGTGGTCGATGCGCAGGACGGCGTGGAACAGGGCCATGGGGGTCTTTCGGGTTCGGTGGGTCGCGGGATGGGGGCGCCGCGGCGGTCGACGCCGCGGCCGGGGTTCAGGGCGTGCGGCGCGCGGCGGTGCGCTCGCGCGCGGTTTCGCAGTCGATGCAGCGCAGGGCCCACGGCTCGGCCTTCAGCCGGTCGAACGGGATGTCGATGCCGCAGTCGACGCAGCGGCCGTAGTCGCCGCGCTCGAGGCGCTGCAGCGCGGCCGTCACGCGTTCGAGCTCGACCTGCTCCTGGTTCGTCAGCGCAGCGGCGATGTCGCGCTCGGGCAGTCGCTGCGGCGCGTCGTCGCCGTCTTGCGTGAGCACGTCATGCGCGCGTTCGGCGCGCGTCTGGCCGTGCAGGTGCTCGGCGAGCTGGCGCTCGAGCTCCTGCCGGCGTGCCGTCAGCTCGGCCTCGAGTTGGGCACGCTGGCCCGGGGTCAGGGTGATCGTCATCGCGTCGGGCTCCTCACTGCAGCGCATGTTGGCAGCGGCGACGGCCCCGTGTGTTGACGTCGGTCAAGTGCCGCGGCCGCGTTCCTACAATCGGGCCCTGCGTCCGATGACCCCCGACGACTTGCCCACCCACTGCGACGTGCTCGTCGTCGGCGCCGGCCCGGCCGGCAGCGCGTGCGCGCAGGCGCTGGCGCGCGACGGCGTCGACGTGCTGCTCGTCGACCAGCACCGCTTCCCGCGCGACAAGGTCTGCGGCGACGGCCTGATTCCCGACGCGCACGCGGCGCTGCGCCGCCTCGGGGTGCACGAGGAGGTGATGGACCGCGCACAGCGGGCGACGCACGTGGCCTGCATCGCGCCGCGCGGCGGGCGCGTCGAGGTGCCGGGCACGCTGGCGGTGCTGCCGCGGCGCGAGCTCGATCACCTGCTGGCACTGGCGGCCACGCGCGCCGGCGCGATGCTGGCGACGCCGTGGCGGTTCGAAGCCCCGCTGCTCGACCGCGAGCGCGTCGTCGGCGCGCGGCTGCGCGCGGGCGGGCGCGTGCACGACGTGCACGCGCGCTGGGTCGTGCTCGCCACCGGTGCCGTGCCGCAGGCGCTGATCGCCGCCGGCGTATGCCGGCGGCGCACGCCCAGCGCGGTGGCGCTGCGCGGCTACGTGCGCCACGACGGCCTGGCCGGGCGGCTGCGCGCGCTCGAAGTCGTCTGGCACCCGCGGCTGGCGCGCGGCTACGGCTGGATCTTCCCGGGACCGGCCGGCGTGTTCAACGTCGGCGTCGGCCTGACCCACAGCCACGCCGCCGGCGCCGACGGCCGCGCGACGATGGCCGACGTCAACCTGCGTGCGATGTTCACGGCGTTCACCGAGGTCCACGCCCCGGCGCGCGAGCTGCTGGCCGAAGGCACCTGGCTCGGCGAGCTCAAGGGCGCGCCGCTGCGGTGCTCGCTCGACGGCGCGGCGTGGAGCCGGCCCGGGCTGCTCGTCACCGGCGAGGCCGCCGGCAGCACGTACGCCTTCACCGGCGAAGGCATCGGCAAGGCGCTCGAGACCGGGCTGCTCGCGGCGCAGGCGATCGTGCGCGCACAGCGCGAGGGCCTCGACGACGACGCCGCGCGCGCCGGCTACGAGCGCTCGCTCGTGGCACTCAAGCCGCGCTACGACCTCTACGAGCGCGCCAACCGCGTCAACCACCACCCCTGGCTCGCCGACCTCGTGATCTGGCGCGCGCGGCGCACGCCGGCGCTCGTGCGCCGCATGGCCGGCGTGCTCGACGAGACCGCCGACCCGAGCCAGATGGCGTCGGTGCGCGGCGTCGCGACGCTGCTGCTGCCGATGCGATGACGCGCTCGCGGCGAGGCCTCGCCGCCGGCTATGCCCGCAGCTCGCGCCGCAGGATCTTGCCGACGTTGCTCTTCGGCAGCTCGTCGCGGAACTCGATGTACTTCGGCCGCTTGTAGGCGGTGAAGTTGTCGCGGCAGTAGCGCGCGACGTCGTCCTCGGTCAGCGTCGGGTCGCGCCTGACGACGAACAGCTTGACCGCCTCGCCCGACTTCTCGTCGGGCACGCCGACCGCGGCGCACTCGAGCACGCCGGGCATCAGGCTGACGACCTGTTCGATCTCGTTCGGGTAGACGTTGAAGCCCGACACGAGGATCATGTCCTTCTTGCGGTCGACGATGCGGATGTAGCCGCGCTCGTCCATCACGCCGATGTCGCCGCTGCGGAAGTAGCCGTCCGGCGTCATGACCTTGGCCGTCTCGTCGGGGCGGTTCCAGTAGCCGGCCATCACCTGCGGGCCCTTGATGCAGATCTCGCCCGGCGTGCCGGGCGGCACGTCGCGGCCGTCGTCGTCGCGGATCGCGATGTCGGTCGACGGGATCGGCAGCCCGATCGTGCCGGTGAACTCGCGCTTGTCGAGCCGGTTGCTGGTGGCCACCGGCGAGGTCTCGCTCAGACCGTAGCCCTCGACGATCGGGCAGCCGGTGACCTTGAGCCACTTCTCGGCGGTGGCCTGCTGCACCGCCATGCCGCCGCCGTTGGAGACGACGAGCTCGCTGAAGTCCAGCCGCGCGAAGTCGGCGTCGTTGGCCAGCGCGTTGAACAGCGTGTTGACGGCCGGGAACATGTTGACGCGGTACTTGGCCAGCGTCTTGACGAAGCCGGGGATGTCGCGCGGGTTCGGGATCAGCAGGTTCATCATCCCGAGCCGCGCGCCCATGAAGTAGCAGATCGTCAGCGCGAAGATGTGGTACAGCGGCAGCGCGCACACCACCGTCAGCGGCTTGCCGCCGAGCGTGTCGAGCATCGGCTTGAACCAGGCCTCGGTCTGCACGATGTTGGCCACCACGTTGCGGTGCAGCAGCGTCGCGCCCTTCGACACGCCGGTCGTGCCGCCGGTGTACTGCAGGAACGCGACGTCGTCGGGGCCGACATCGGCGCGCTTGAGGTGCAGTCGCGTGCCCTCGGCGATGGCCATGTTGAAGCGCACCACGCTGCGGCCGTCGCCGAGCGGCAGGCGGAACTCGGGCACCATCTTCCTCACGTGCCGCACGACGAAGTTGACGAGGTTGCCCTTCCAGAAGCCGAGCAGGTCGCCCATCGCCGCGAGCACGACGTGGCGCACCGGTGTGCGCTCGATGACCTCCTCGAGCGTGGTCGCAAAGTTCTCGAGCACGACGATGGCCTGCGCGCCCGAGTCCTTCAGCTGGTGCTCGAGCTCGCGTGGCGTGTACAGCGGGTTGACGTTGACCACCGCGTAGCCGGCACGCAGCACCGCGGCGATCGCGACCATGTACTGCGGCAGGTTCGGCATCATCAGCGCGACCCGCGCGCCGCGCTCGAGCCCGAGCGACTGCAGGTAGGCGCCGAGCGCCAGCGACAGCTCGTCGATGTCGCGGTAGCGCAGCCGCACGTCCATGCACGCGCACGCGTCACGCGCGGCGAACTGGCGAAACGAGCGCTCGAGGACATCGACGAGCGTCGCGCGCGGGTCGATCTCGACCTCGGCCGGCACGCCGGGCGGGTAATGCGCGAGCCACGGTCTGGCGGTGGCGGCGCCGGCGGCGGGTGGGTCGATCACGGCAGGCACGTCAGGCTCCCTCCTGGCAGTGGCAAGTCATCGGCAAACCGGCGCATCGTCACCGGCAACGGCGCCGGCGCGCTACGGTAATTGCCCGAGCGGGTCGTCGGCCGACGCCGCCGTCGCGTCGGCGGCTGCGAACAGCCGCTCGGCGAGCGATGTCTCGCGGCGCACGATCGTCGCGAGGAACGACTGCGCGCCGCGCATCGCGCGGAACGTGTCGAAGCCCGACTCGAGGAAACGCTGCAGCGCGTCGAGCCCGGCCAGCCGCGCCGGCGCGCGCATCATGCGCAGGCTGTGGCGCAGCAGCGGGTTGCGCGTGTAAGCGTCGAGGTCGAGGCCGACGCGGTGCATCAGCTCGATCTGCCGCTTGCGGTCGTGCGCGCGCCCGACGTGCTGCCACAGCTCGACGTAGACCGCGCGGTCGAGCGCTCGCGCGCCGAGCGCGCGCCCCATCAGCGTGTCGAGCTCTTCCGACAGCGCGTGCAGCGCAGCCAGGTGCGTCACGGTGTCGACGACTTCGCGCGGGAACAGCCGCACGAGGCCCGGCACGATGCGCGCGAACTGCGCGTCGCGCTGCGTGAAGTCGTGCGGGCCGTACAGCTCCTGCAGGAAGAAGCGCGCGGCCGCCGCGTAGCGCGGGTCGGCGAGCAAGTCGGCGTACGTCGTCTCGAAGCGCTTTTGCTGGTAGGCCTTCACGCGCACGACAGCGGCTGCCAAGCCGGCGTCGGCGGCGCGGGCGCGGCGCTCGTGGTCGACGCGCCTGAGGTCGGCGAGGATGGCGTCGGCGGCGGCAGTGGACATCGGTCGTCGCACACGGCGGCGGGCAGGGCGCCGCAGCCGGTTGGGCGCCAATGATGCAACATGCGCGGCGATGCGACGATCGCACCGCAGCAAACCGCGCCGCCGCCACGCCGGCGCCGGCGCCTGAACCACGATGGAAGCGGCCCGGCTCGAGCGCGCGCTCGTCGCGCTGCTGGCCACCGTCGCCGTGCTGTGGGTCGGCACGGCGTTGATGCACGGGCGCCCCGACCTCGCGCTGCTGGGCGTGCTGGTGCCGATGTTCGGCCACGGCGCGGTGCTCGGCGTCGAGTTCGTGCTGCTCGCGCTGCTGCACGGCGACGACCCGGCGCCGCGCGCGACGCCGGCCGAGCTGCTGCGCGCGTGGCGGCGCGAGACGTGGACCGCGCTCGTCGTCTTCGGCTGGCGCCAGCCGTTTCGCCACGACGCCGTCCCGGACCACCTGCCCGACGATGCGAGGGGCCGGCGCGGCGTCGTGCTGGTGCACGGCTTCCTGTGCAACCGTGCGCTGTGGAACCCGTGGCTCGAGCGGCTGCGCGCCGCCGGCGTGCCGTGCGCCGCGGTCACGCTCGACCCGGTGTTCGGCCCGATCGAGGCCTATGCGCCCACCGTCGATGCGGCCGTGCAGCGGCTGCTCGACGTCACCGGCGTGCCGCCGCTCGTCGTCGCGCACAGCATGGGCGGTCTCGCGGTGCGCGAGTGGCTCGCGCAGTCGCGGCGCGTGCGCGACGTGCACGCCGTCGTGACGATCGGCACGCCGCACCACGGCACGTGGCTGGCCCGCTTCGCATTCAGCATCAACGCCCGCCAGATGCGCTGGCACGGCGAGTGGCTCGCCGCGCTGGCGCAGCGCGAGCCGCCGGCGGGCGAACGCCCGCCGTTCGTCTGCTTCTACGGCCACTGCGACAACATCGTGTTCCCGCCGAGCACGGCCGTGCTGCCGGGCGCGGCGGCGCACCACGTGCGCGCCACCGGCCACGTCGATATGGCGTTCGACGACGCCGTGTTCGCCGAGGTCCAGCGCCAGCTCGCGCTGCCGCCGCGCTGAAACCGCCGATGCGTGCGTGCAGGGGACGCCGCGGCCGCGGCGCCGGCCCGCGGGTCAGGCCGACGCCGGCGCGAACTCGCGCTCGCCGGCCAGCACGACGCCGGCGGCGAGTTCGCCGTCGCGCGCGATCGATGCGCGCACGTCGCGGTACAGCGGCGCGAAGTCGGGCGCGGTGGCGTCGAACAGCTGCGCGAACGAGTCGATCACGAAGTAGATCGCCTGGTAGGTGTCGATCTTGTAGCGCGTGCGCATCATGCGGCGCAGGTCGAACGCGACGCGCCGGGGCGCCGGGTCGGTGACGCTGTAGCGCAGCTCGCCGGCCGAACTGAGGATGCCGGCGCCGTAGGCGCGCAGGCCCTGCGGCGTCGCGATCAGGCCGAACTCGACCGTGTACCAGTACAGCCGCGCGAGCAGCTCGCACGCGTCGAGGCGGCTGGCCTTCAGCCCGCCTTCGCCATAGGCCTGCATGTAGTCGGCGAACACCGGGTCGAACAGCAGCGGCACGTGGCCGAACAGGTCGTGGAAGATGTCGGGCTCGACGACGTAGTCGAACTCGTCGGGCCGGCGGATCCAGTCGGTCACGGGGAACTTGCGTGCCGCGAGCAGCGCGAAGAACGCCTCCTCCGGGATCAGCCCGGGCACGCCGACGATCTGCCAGCCGGTGGCCTTCATCAGCCGCTCGGACACGTCGTCGAAACGCGGGATGCGATCGGGCGCGCCGAGCTGCCCGACGGCGGCGATGAACTCGTCGCACGCCAGCCCCGGCAGCTGCGCCATCTGGCGCGCGTACAGCCGGCGGTAGGTGTCGTGGTCGGCGGCGCTGTACTGCGCCCAGTCCTGCTCGCAGGTGTAGTCGGCGCGCGCTCTCGCGTAGTCGCCGCGCGGCGGGCGGTCGCCCTCGCCGTACGTGACGGGCGGCACACCCCGGTTCACGCCGGAGTGGAAGTCGATCGACGCTGCGGTGCCCATCGCGACGGCCTCAGGCGACGGATTCGGTCTTCAGCACGCCGCGGCGCATCTGGTCGAGCTCCATGCTCTCGAACAGCGCCTTGAAGTTGCCTTCGCCGAAGCCCTGGTCGCCCTTGCGCTGGATGAACTCGAAGAAGATCGGGCCGAGCTGGTTCTCGCTGAAGATCTGCAGCAGCAGCGCGCCGGCCTTGCCGTCGATCAGGATCTTGCGCTTCTGCAGCTCGGCGACGTTCTCGCCGTGGCCGGGAATGCGCCGGTCGACGAGCTCGTAGTACGTGTCGGGCGTGTCGAGCAGCTGGATGCCGGCCGCGCGCAGGCGGTCGACCGTCGCGACGAGGTCGTTCGATGCGAGCGCGATGTGCTGGATGCCCTCGCCGCGGTAGCGGTCGAGGTACTCCTGGATCTGGCCGGCCTTGTCGTTGCCTTCCTCGTTGATCGGGATGCGGATCTTGCCGCACGGGCTCGTCATCGCCTTGCTCTTGACGCCGGTGACCTGCCCCTCGATGTCGAAGTAGCGGATCTCGCGGAAGTTGAAGATGCGCTCGTAGAACTCGGCCCACTCGCCCATGCGCCCGCGGTGCACGTTGTGCGTCAGGTGGTCGACCGTCGTCAGGCCGAAGCCGGGCGGGTTCAGGCTCGCGCCGGAGTTCTCGCACAGGGGCTCGAAGTCGACGTCGTAGAAGCCGATGTCGCCGATGTCGCCGGGCTTCTTGCCGCCCTTGCCGCGCCACTTGTCGACGAAGTAGATCAGGCTGTCGCCGATGCCCTTGATCGCCGGGATGTTCAGCTCCCCGGGCCCCGCGGTGTTCGCGTAACCCCAGGCACCGAGCGAGACGGCGCGCTCGTAGGCGGCCTTCGCGTCGTGCACGCGAAACGCGATCGCGCAGATGCTCGGCCCGTGCAGGCGCGCGAAGCGCTGCGCGAACGAGTCGGGCTCGGCGTTGACGATGAAGTTGATCTCGCCCTGCCGGTAAAGCAGCACGTTCTTGTGGCGGTGCTTCGCGATCGCGACGAAGCCCATGCGCTCGAAGAGCGCGCCCATCGCCTTCGGGTCGGGGGCGGCGTACTCGATGAACTCGAAGCCGTCGGTGCCCATCGGGTTGTCCCAGGGGGTGAAGGTGCTCATCGCGCGCTCCTCGCAAGCAGTGGGGGAGGGGGAACGGGCCGCCGGCCGGACGCGGCCGCGGTCGGACTCTGCACTGTAGGACCGCTTCGGCGCAGATTTCCTGCAAGTTCAGGCGTGCCATGCGCAGACTACGCACGATCGATGCACACTCGCATTCATGAGCACTCCCATCGAGCTTGACGCGATCGATCGGCGCATTCTTCGTGCGCTGCAACATGACGGACGCATGACCTACGACGAACTCGGCGGACAGGTCGGGCTGTCGGCGTCGGCGGCGCTGCGCCGCGTCAAGCGGCTCGAGGAAGCGGGCGTGATCGCGCGCTACGTCGCCGTCGTGCCGCCCGAGCGCGTCGGGCTCGGGCTGACGGCGGTCATCAACGTGCGGCTCGAGAAACACACCGAGGGCCACCAGCGCACGCCGATGGAAGCGTTTCGCGCCGGCGTGCAGGCCTGGCCCGAAGTCGTCGAGTGCGTCGCGCTGACCGGCGAGATGGACTACCTGCTGACCGTCGTCGTCGCCGACATGCAGCACTACTCGCGCTTCATCATGGACACGCTGCTCAAGCACCCGGCCGTGCAGGACGTCAAGACGAGTTTCGTGCTCGAGCGCATCAAGAGCGCGAGCGCGGTGCCGGTGTAGCCGACCGCCGCGGCGGTCGGGCGCAGCGACAATGCGCGCCCATGCTCGAGTCGATCACGCAGTTCGCGGCCTGGGTCCAGTCGTGGCTGAGCGCCGAGGCCGGCCTGTGGGGCCTGTTCGCCTCGGCTTTCCTGTCGGCCACGATCCTGCCCGGATCGAGCGAGGTCGTGATGATCGGGCTGATCACGGCGTACCCCGCGCTGGCCTGGCCGGCGTTCGCGGTCGCGCTCGCGGGCAATGTCTGCGGGGCGCTGCTGACCTTCGGCATGGGCTACGCGGCACGCCAGGGCTACGAGCGCTTCCAGCGCGTGCAGTGGAAGCTCGACGAGCGGCAGATGCAGCGGCTGCAGCGCTTCGGGCCGCCGGCGCTGTTCCTGTCGTTCGTGCCGCTGGCCGGCGACGCGCTCGTGCTCGCCGCGGGCTGGCTGCGGCTGGATCTGCCGCGCAGCGTGTTGTGGATCGCGCTCGGCAAGGGCTTTCGCTACCTGCTCGTCGTGCTCGGCGTGCAGGGCGTGCTGTCGCTCGGCGGCTGAGCGTCGGCGGCACGGCGCCGGTCGCGTCGCTTGCCCGGGCTCAGGAGGCGTCGAGGCTGAGCAGCAGCCGTCTCGTCGGTTCGGGGCCGAGCTGCAGCAGCCGCGCGATGTCGCTCACGTCGTCGGGCAGCGCCGGGTCGTCCCAGCCGCGCGCGGTGTGGCGCGCGAGCCGCTGCGCGAGCAGCACGCAGCGCACCGGGGGCGTGTCGGCGTGCCGGTCGTCGTCGAGCTTGACGAGCAGCGGCGGCAGCCGCCACGCGACCATCAGCGCGTGCTGCAGGTCGGCGAGCTCGACGCCGAGCACGTCGCGCTGCGCCACCGCCGAGCGCAGCGTCGGCTCGGCGGCCTGGCGGCGCGCGATCTCGAGCATCAGCGCCGGCGCGTGGCACCACAGCAGCATCTCGGCGAAGTCGTGCAGCTGCGCCGCCTCGTGGATCACCGGCGCGTCGGGGTCGGCGCGGTGCACCGCGAAGCCGAGCGCGAACGTCGCGGCGCGCTGCGAGCGGCGCAGCACGCGCTGGAATCCGGCGAGCGCCTCGGGGTGGTCCGCCAGGCGCGCCTCGACAGTCGGCAGCCCGGTGAAGGCGCGGAAGAACGGCGTGACACCGAGCAGCACGAGCGCCGCGGTCACGGTCTCGGCCTGCCCCGTGTCGCGCCCGCCGCGCAGCGCCGCGACGTGCACCAGCAGGCGCAGCGTCGCCAGCGGGTCGTCGCCGATCGTCTCGGCGAGCAGCCGCGCGTCGACGGCGTCCTCGTGGTCGACGAGTTCGTCGACCGACGCCGCGGTGTACGCGAGCACCGGGATCGGCGCGGCGCGCAGCCACGCCGTCCACGCGTCCAGGTCGCGCAGCGGGCGCTCGAGCATCGGCGGCAGGGCGGCGTCGTTCATCGCGGGTTCGTCGGCTGCTCGGGTTATCGGCCGGGCGCGCGGCCGGCTTGAGCCGCGGCTACCATCGGCGCCGATCGCCACCACCGCGCCTCGCGCCCGACCGCCATGACGACCCTCGGCACCCCGCTGTCTCCCACCGCCACGCGCGTGATGCTGCTCGGCGCCGGCGAGCTCGGCAAGGAAGTGCTGATCGCGCTGCAGCGCCTGGGCGTCGAGACGATCGCCGTCGACCGCTACGAGCACGCGCCGGGCCAGCAGGTCGCGCACCACGCGCGCACGATCGCGATGAGCGACCCGGCGGCGCTGCGCGCGCTGATCGAGGCCGAGCGGCCGATGCTGGTGGTGCCCGAGATCGAGGCGATCGCCACCCCGGTGCTGCAGGAGCTCGAGGCCGAGGGCAAGGTGCGCGTGATCCCGACGGCACGCGCCGCGCGGCTGACGATGGACCGCGAGGGCATCCGGCGCCTGGCCGCCGAGACGCTCGGCCTGCCGACGAGCCCGTACCGCTTCTGCGACTCGCTGGCCGAGCTGCAGGCGGCCATCGACGGTGGCATCGGGTATCCGTGCATCGTCAAGCCGGTGATGAGCAGCTCGGGCAAGGGCCAGAGCAAGGTCGACGGGCCGGGCGACGTGAAGCAGGCGTGGGACCACGCGATGGCCGGCGGGCGCGTCAGCCACGGCCGCGTCATCGTCGAGGGTTTCATCGACTTCGACTACGAGATCACGCAGCTGACGGTGCGCGCGCTCGGGCCCGACGGCGGCGTGCAGACGCACTTCTGCGAGCCGATCGGCCACGTGCAGGTCAGCGGCGACTACGTCGAGAGCTGGCAGCCGCACCCGATGCACCCGGCCGCGCTCGAGCGCGCGCGCGCGATCGCGCAGGCGATCACCGACGACCTCGGCGGACTGGGTCTGTTCGGCGTCGAGCTGTTCGTCAAGGGCGAGCAGGTGTGGTTCAGCGAGGTCAGCCCGCGCCCGCACGACACCGGCATGGTGACGATGACGACGCAGTGGCAAAGCGAGTTCGAGCTGCACGCGCGCGCGATCCTGGGGCTGCCGGTCGACACGGCGCTCAAGAGCGCCGGCGCCAGCGCGGTGATCTACGGCGGCGTCGACGCGAAGGGCATCGTGTTCGACGGCGTCGACGAGGCGCTCGCGCTGCCCGGCGTCGACCTGCGCCTGTTCGGCAAGCCCGAGAGCTTCGTCAAACGGCGCATGGGCGTCGCGCTCGCACGCGCCGACGACGTCGACACCGCGCGGCGCGTGGCCAAGCAGGCCGCCGCGCGGGTGCGCCCGCGCGCGGCGGATTGACCCGACGGCGGCCTGTGCGCCGCCCGTCAGCGCCGCGGCGCCAGCAGCGCCGGCCCCGCGTCGCCGAGCGTGCGGCAGCCGGTCAGTGCCATCGCGATCTCGAGTTCGTCGCGCAGCAGCCGCAGCAGGTGCGCCACCGCCGGCGCGCCGCCGGCGGCGAGCGCGAACACGGCCGGGCGGCCGACGAGCACGGCGCGCGCGCCGAGCGCGATCGCCTTCAGCACGTCGGTGCCGCGGCGGATGCCGCCGTCGACGAGCAGCGGCAGCGCGTCGCCGACGGCGTCGGCCATGGCCGGCAGCGCGTCGGCGGTGGCCGGCGCGGTGTCGAGCGTGCGTCCGCCGTGGTTCGAGACGACGACCGCCGCCGCGCCGGCGCGCTGCGCGTCGCGCGCGTCGTCGGGGTGCAGCACGCCCTTGAGCACCAGCGGCAGCCGCGTCTGGCCGCGCAGCCATTCGACGTCGCGCCAGGCCGGCGCGTCGAGCAGCAGGTCGTCGAACAGCGCGCTGTCGCCGTCGCCGAGGGGGCGCAGCGGGCGCGGCGACGGGCCGTGCAGATGCACCGCCGCCGCGTGCGCCGGCACGCGAAAGCCGGCGCGGCGCTCGCGGTCGCGCGGGCCCTGGACCGGCGCGTCGACGGTCAGCACCAGCGCCTCGAAGCCGGCGGCCTCGGCGCGCTGCACCAGCTCGCTTGTGAGGCCGCGGTCGCGCTGCCAGTACAGCTGGAACCACAGCGGCCCGCGCTGCGCGTCGTCGCGCACCGCGGCGGCGACATGCTCCATCGGCACGCTGGTCTGCGTGCTCAGCACGAAGCCCGTGCCCTGCGCCGCGGCCGCCATCGCGCTGGCCCGCTCGCCGTCGGGGTGCGCGAGCTTCTGGTGCGCCACCGGCGCGACCAGCAGCGGCGTCGGCCACGTGCGCCCGAGCAGTTCGACGCGGGTGTGGCCGCCGGCCAGCTCGCGCAGCACGCGCGGCATCAGCGCGATCGCGTCCCACGCGGCGCGGTTGGCGCGCAGGGTCAGTTCGTCGCCAGCGCCGCCGGCAAAGTACGACCACGCCGCGTCGTCGAGCGCGTGGCATGCGAGCACCTCGTAGTCGGTGGCGCTGACCGCCGTCGCCGCCTTCATGTTCAGGTCTGCGCCCACAGGCGCAGCAGGTTGTGGTACGTGCCGACCAGCGCGACGGCTTCGGCCGACTCGCCGTCGCGGGTGCGCAGCCGCGTCAGCGCGAGGTCCATCTCGAACAGCAGGCGGCGCTGTTCGTCGCTGCGCACCAGGCTCTCGATCCAGAAGAAGCTCGCGTAGCGCACGCCACGAGTGACGGGCTCGACGCGGTGCACGCTGGTGCCGGGGTACAGCACTGCGTCGCCGGCGGCGAGCTTGACGCGGCGCTCGCCAAAGGTGTCGTCGATCACGAGCTCGCCGCCATCGTAGTCGGCCGGGTCGGCCAGAAACACGGTGCACGACAGGTCGGTGCGGATCGCCTGCCCGGTGTCGGGGTGGTAGCGGATCGCCTGGTCGACGTGCGCGCCGTAGGTGTTCAGATCGCCGCCGTAGCGGTTGAACATCGGCGGCAGCACGCGCTTGGGCAGCGCGGCCGAGAAGAACAGTGCATGCCGCTCGACCGCGGCGAGGATCATGCGCTGCAGCGCGCGCGCCTCGTCGCTGCCCACCGGCAGCTGCTGGTTGCGCTTGACGGCCGCGGCCTGCGGGCCGGCGGTGACGCGCCCGTCGGTCCACGACGCCGCGGCGAGCACCTCCCGCGCGCGCGCGACGTCGGCCGGGGTGAGCAGCGCGGGGATCTGGATCAGCATCGCGCCGTGTTCAGAACTGCGCCGCCAGCGTCACGCTGACGGTGCGCGGCTTGCCGGGGATGTAGTGGCCACGGTAGAGCTGGTCGGCATAGTGCCGGTCGGTCACGTTGGCCACGTACAGCCGCGCCGTCAGCCCGGCCCACGCGTACTCGGCCATCAGGTCGGCCGTGACCCACGCCGGCACCTTGAACGGCGTCGCCAAGCCGACCGGCGTGTCGGCGCTGGCACCGTTGAGGCCGGCGCCGACGCGCCACTTCTGCGCGAGCCGGTAGGTCGTCCACACGGTGCCGGTGTGCTTGGGCGTCAGCCCGGGGCGGCTGCCCTCGGGTTCGGTGCCGGCCGCGCCGCTCGACGCGTCGACGCGGGCCACCGGAATCCACGCATACGACGCGAACACCTCCCACGCCGGCGTCAGCCGCCCGGCGACGTCGAACTCGACGCCGGCCGCGTGGCGCTTGCCCGACAGCACGTAGTTGCACGCGTCGACGCTGTCGGCGTCGCGGTTGCGCTCGTTGTACTTGGTCGAGTGGAACAGCGCGAAGCGCGCCGTGTAGCGGCCCTCGGCGAAGTCGAGCTTGCCGCCGAGTTCGATGTTGCGACTGCTCTCGGGGGGCGTCTTCGCGGTGCCGGCGTCGAACTGGTAGGTGTCGCCCGAGGTGTTGAACGAGGTGCCGTACGACGCGTGGTACGACTGGTACGGGCTCGGCTGGTACAGCACGCCGAAGCGCTTGCTCCACAGCGAGTCGCGGCGCTCGAGCCGCGTGCCCGCGGCCACGGCACACGGGTTGGTCGCCGGGTTGCCGGTGCCGGTGACGGCGAGGTAGTCGCCCTCGAAGCGGTCCCAGCGCAGGCCGGCGAGCACTTTCCAGTCGGGCGCGACCTGCACCAGGTCCTGCGCGTAGACACCGAGCCCGCGCGCCTCGAACGTGCGGTTGACGCTCGTGACGCGCAGCGATTCGTCGATCCATGCGCCGTCGTCGGGCGTGCCGACCGTCGTGCGCGGCTTGGTCAGCGTCACGCCGGTGGGCAAGGTCGTCGCGTAGTTGCGGAAGTCTTCCTTGGCCAGGTCGACGCCGGCGAGCAGCTCGTGCCGCAGGCCCAGCGCCTGGAACTTGCCGCTGTAGTCGCTTTGCAGGTACGCCGTCTTCAGGTCCTGCACCTTGTTGTTGGTGCCGCGCGTCAGCACGGTGCCGGGGCCGAAGGTGGCGGCCGTGACGGCCTGTCCGCCGGGCTGCAGCGATGCCGCGGCAAAGCGGATCGCGCTGGCGCGCAGGTCGCGCTCGTAGTGCGCCACGCGCAGCGTCGTCTTCAGCTCGCTGCGGTCGGCAAAGCGGTGCGTGTGGCTGAACGTGCCCATGTCGACCGTGCTCGCGCTGTAGTCGCTGGCCATGCCGTAATAGTCGTCGCCATGGTTCGGCCACAGCTTGCGCGTTGTCGCGCCGGTGAAGGGCACGAGGTAGGGCAGGCCGTAGTGGACGCCGTTGTCGTTCTCGAGGCGGTAGTAGCCGAGCGTGAACTCGTCGGCCAGCCCGATGCCCCAGCGGTAGGTCGGCGCGATGCCTTTCTTGTCGGTGCGGTCGGCGCCGTCGCCGCCGCCGTGCAGCATCGCGTTGATGCGCAGCGCGGCATCGGGGCCGGTCTTGACGTTGAAGTCGCCGGTGCTGCGCACGGTGCCGGCACTGTCGACGGTGACAGCGACTTCGTGCTCGTCGATCAGCCGCGGCAGCTTGCTGACCTGGTTGACCGCGCCGCCGGTCGAGCCGCGGCCGAACAGCATCGACGCCGAGCCGCGCAGCACCTCGATGCGGTCGAAGTTGAAGGTGTCGCGCTCGTAGAACGCCGGGTCGCGGATGCCGTCGACGAACAGATCGCCGGTGGACTGCAGCGAGAACCCGCGCAGCCGGATGTCCTCCTCGGCGCCTTCGGCGGCCTGGAAGCTGATGCCGGCGGTGTTGCGCAGCGCTTCCTTCAGCGAGTCGAGGTTGCGGTCGTCGATCAGCCGCTCGGTGACGACGGTGACCGACTGCGGGATGTCGCGCAGGTCCTGCCGGCCCTTGCCGATCGACGTGGTCGTGGCCTGCAGCGTCTGCTTGCCGGTGGGCTCGGCACTGGCCGACGCGCGCACGACGGGCATCACGGTCTCGGCGGGCGGCTCGGCTGGCGCGGCCGGGGCGGTCTGCGCGAGCGCGTGGCCGGCCAGGCCGAAACCGGCAGCCAGCGCTCCCAGCGGCAGCAGCGCGCGGGGTCGCGCCGATGCGGCGGCGGCGCGGGCGCGGCGCTGACGGGGGCAGTGGGCTCTCTTGCGGGACATGACGGGGCTCCTTGGATCGGTGTGTCGCGTGGTTCAGGGACGAGCGAGGCCTGACCACCGCGCGGCGGTGGCCTCGGCACAAAGGGTCGGCAAAGAGGAGGCGGGTACGGGATGCCGGGCGACTCAGCGGCCTTCGGGTTCGCTGACGAAGCCGATGCGCGTCAGCCCGGCGGCTGCCGCGTCGGCCAGCGTCTGCGCGACGTCGCCGTACGGCACGCGGTGGTCGGCGCGCAGCTGCAGCTCGGGCTTCGGCTCGCGCCGGCCCTCGGCGGCCAGGCGCGCGGCGGCGGCGTCGCGCGAGACCGGCTCGCCGTTCCAGAAGCGCTGGCCGGTGGCGTCGATCGCGAACTCGATGCGCTGCGGCGGCGGCTCGTTGGCGGCCGACGACGCGCGCGGCAGGTCGAGCTTGACGGCATGCGTCAGCAGCGGCGCGGTGACGATGAAGATCACCAGCAGCACCAGCATCACGTCGATCAGCGGCACCATGTTGATCTCGGCCGTCGGCTGCGCGCCGCGGCGGCCGTCAAAAGAGGCGAAGGCCATCGTCGCGCCTCCGTCAGGCCGCATGCGGCTTCAGCGCACGCACCGCGCCGGCGGCGTCGCCGCTGCCCACCCGCGCGGCGGCGCCAGGCGCCTGACCCAGCGTCAGGAAGCTGTGCAGCTCGAACGCGAACGCGTCGAGGCGAGCGGTGAGCAGCCGGTTGGCGCGCGTGAACGCGTTGTAGGCGACGACGGCGGGAATCGCGACCGCGAGCCCGAGGCCGGTCATGATCAACGCCTCGCCGACCGGACCGGCGACCTTGTCGAGCGTGCCGGCGCCGCTCGCGCCGATCGCGGCCAGCGCGTGGTACACGCCCCACACGGTGCCGAACAGGCCGACGAAGGGCGCGGTGGCGCCGATCGTGGCCAGCGTCGTCAATCCGCTCTCGAGCGCCGTCGTCTCTTCGTCGAGCACCTTGCGCATCGTGCGCGTGACGTACTCGCCCGCGGTGCCGGCGTCGGCCAGCCGTGTCGCGCCGTGGCGGGCGTGGTGGGCCTGCGCGTGCAGTGCCTGCGCGCTCAGGTGCGCGAACGGGTCGTGCGCGCCGTGCGCGTCGAGGTCGCGGCGCACGTCGTCGAGCGAACGCGCGTTCCAGAAGCGCGCGAGGAACGCGTCGCCGGCACGGCGACGCCGCCACTGCGCGAGGCCCTTCAGCGCGATCAGCGCCCACGACGCGATCGACATCAGCAGCAGCAGCACGAGCAGCGACTTGCCCACCGCGTCACTCTGCGCGACGAGGTGCGCGAAGCCGAAGTTCGCATCGACGGTGTTCATGGCATTTCCTCCGGGGTTGGTGTTCAGTTCAGGTCGTACTGCAGCGGCGCGACGACGACCCACTCGATCGGCACGCCGTCCTCGACCTGCGGCTTGAAGCGCGCGCGCTGCATCGCGTCGAGCGCCTGGCGGTCGAGCCGCTCGAAGCCCGACGAGCGGTGCAGCGCGATCTGCTGCGGCAGGCCGTCGCGGCCGACGCGCACGCGCAGCCACACGGTGCCCGCCTCGCCGAGCCGGCGCGACGCCAGCGGCACCTCGATCGGCGGCGGCACGAGGTAAGCCACCGCGCTGGCCGGCAGCACGCGCGGCGCCGGCGCCGGCGTCGGCGGGCCGGGCGGAGCGGTCGGTGCCGGAGCGGCCGCGATGACCGGTTCCGGCGCTGCCGGCTGCGGCATTGGCGGGAGCGTCTCGGGGGTGGGCAGAACGGTGAACGGGGCCACGTCGTCGGGCGCCGCCGGCGCCGCCACCATGGGAGCCGGTCGCGGCCGCGGTGGCGCGCTGCGCCGTGGCGGCGTTGGCACGGCGGCCGGTGGCGCGGGGACGGCCGCCGGCGGGGTCAGCGCGACGAAGTCGATCTGCAGCGGCGCCACGACGGGGGCCGGCGCCGGCGGGCGAGGTAGCGACGTGAGCGCCCAAAGGGCAGCCAGATGCAGGCCGGCGATCGTCAGCAGCGTGGCCCAGCGCTCGTGCGGCCGCATGTCGGCGCGCGCGCCCGCGGGTGCGGGGCGCGCCGGCACCCCGTGGTGCGGGGGCTCGACGGCGTGGGATCGCAACGCAACGGTGGACATGACTCGACGCCGCACTTGGCACAGGCTCTTGACATCGCGCAATGTAATCGCAATGCGAACGATTCGCAAGTGCATTAAAGGCCGTTCCCTGGCTGCGCCCGCGTGCGCCGAAGCGCCACGCCGAAGGCGGCGCGAACCGGACCCGCTCCGACAAAGGCAAAGGCCGCGCACGGTCCCCCGTGCGCGGCCCCGAGGCCGGGTTGTGGCGCCCTCAGCCCCCGGCAACCTCGTCGGCCGTGCGCTGCGGCAGGCGCGGCGCGGTCTTGACGCTCCACACCATCGTGATCGCCAGCACCGCGACGACGACGCCGAGCGAGACCAGCACCGGGATCTTGACGACGTCGATCAGCAGCATCTTCGTGCCGATGAAAACGAGGATCACCGCCAGTCCGTAGCTCAGCAGGTGGAACTTGGTCGCCACCGCGGCGAGCAGGAAGTACATCGCGCGCAGGCCGAGGATCGCGAAGATGTTCGACGTCAGCACGATGAACGGGTCGGTCGTGATCGCGAAGATCGCCGGGATCGAGTCGACGGCGAAGATCACGTCGGTCACGCCGACGAGCGCGACGACCATCAGCAGCGGCGTGGCGATCTTCTTGCCGTTCTCGACGGTGAAGAACTTCTCGCCGTCGAAGCCCTTGCTCACCGGCATGAAGCGCTTGAGCAGCTTGAGCGCCGGGTTGCTCTCGAGGTCGGGCTCCTGCCCCGAGGCCCACCACATCTTGATGCCGGTGATGACCAGGAACGCGCCGAACACGTAGAGGATCCAGTGGAAGTGCGCGATCAGCCACGAGCCCACGAGGATCATCACGGTGCGCAGCACGATCGCACCGATGATGCCGATCATCAGCACCCGCTTCTGGAACGCCGGCGGCACCGCGAAGTAGGTGAAGATCATCAGGAACACGAAGATGTTGTCGACCGCCAGGCTCTTCTCGATCAGATAGCCGGTCAGGAACTCCATGCTCTTCGTGTTCGCGACCTCCATGCCGTGGTCCTGGTAGACCGCCCACCAGAACAGGCCGTTGAACGCGAAGCTCAGCGCCACCCACACCAGCGACCAGTTCAGCGCCTCCTTGACGCCCACCGCGTGGGCACCCTGCTTCTTCAGCACGACGAAGTCGATGAACAGCGCGACGATGACGGAAACGACGAAGAAGGCCCAGAGCCAGGCCGGCGCGATGGAAGCCATCGACACTCCCGAGAAGTGAAGGGTTGGGGATCGCGCCGAAAGGTCTTGCTCGAGACGTGCGTCTCGTGCGGGCCCGGAAGCCGAAACAGCCTGCCGGCTGCGGCTTCGTATTGACGGGCTTCCGCGGCAGGGCGCCGTTTCGACGCGGCTGCCGGCTACTCCCCCTTCGACGGTAGGGATTGTGCCGGCGCGCATTGACCCCGCGCGATCGGGGGAATTACGGCGCCGTCGCGCGCATGACCGATGTCACCGCCCGGCACCCCGTCGCCAGGGCTACTGCCGATCGACGACGCGGTACAGGAGCCGCGCCGCCATCTCGCGCAGCGCGACGTACGACACGCGCAGCGCGTCGCCGTTGGGCACGAGGTGCGCCGCCTCGAACGCACCGCCTGCGTAGCCCATGTACCCGGTCGGCGCCGGCACGACCTGCAGGCCGGCGCGCTCGAACGCGCCGCGCGCGCGCCCCATGTGAAACGCGTGCGTGACGAGCACGACGCGCTCCACGCCGGCCGCACGCAGCAGCGCCGCCGCCTCGCGCGCGTTGCCGGCCGTCGTGCGCGCGCGCTCGTCGAACCAGCGCACGTCGACGCCGAACTCGCGCTCGAGCACGTCGCGCATCATCGCCGCCTCGCCGGGCCTGTCGTCGGCCGGCGCCGCGCCGGTGATCAGCACCGGCAGCCCGAGCGCCTTGGCCAGGTGCGCGCCGTAGCGCAGGCGCTGCAGCGTGAACACGCCCACCGTGTCGCCGCCCCACTCGACGGCGCCGCGCGCGACGCCGCCACCGAGGATCACGATCGCGCCGGCATCGCGCGCCGCGGTGCGCGGGTCGGGCGCGGCGGGGCCTTCGAGGCGCGTCATCAGCGCGAACGCGACCATCGGCAGGCTCAGCGCGAGCAGGCCGGCCAGCGCGGCGGCCGCGATCGCGCCGCCGATCGCGCCCACGACCGCGCGACGACGGCGCGCGATCCACAGACCGAGCAGCGCGAGCAGCACGAGCGACACCGGCGGCACGACGACGCCGCCGACGAGGTAAGTAAGGCTGAGCGACTCGTTCATCGGGGCCGCACGGTAACGCAAGCCTGTATGCGCAGGCTTGGAGCCGCGGGACCTGCCGCTCGCAGAGCTCGCGGCCTTCGCCCCGTCCATGCCCGCGCGGGCAGGCTTGGAGCCGCGGCTGTTGCCACTCGCAGAGCTCGTGGCCTGAATGCCGTCCAAGCCTGCGCAGGCAGGCTTGGAGCCGCGGCATTCAGTCCTCGTCCTTGGCGTGCCAGGCGGCCGTCAGCTGCTGCTGTACGGCGGGCGGCACCGGCTCGTAGTGGCTGAACGCGATCGTGTAGCGCCCCTGGCCCGAGGTCATCGCGTTCAGCCGCGACTGGTAGCCCGCCAGCTCCGACAGCGGCGCCTGCCCGCGCACGACCATCGTGCCGTTCGCGCCGCCGAGCGTGCCGCTGATCTGCCCGCGCCGCGACGACAGGTCGCCGGTGATGTCGCCCATCGCCGACTCGGGCGCCGTGATCTCGACGTGCACGACTGGCTCGAGCACGATCGGCCGCGCCTCGCGCACCGCCGCGAGCATCGCCTTGCGCGCGGCGGTGACGAATGCGATCTCCTTGCTGTCGACGCTGTGGTGCTTGCCGTCGTAGACCGTGACCCTGACGTCGACGACCGGGTAGCCCGCGATCGCGCCGCTGGCGAGCACTTCGCGCACGCCCTTCTCGACCGCGGGGATGAACTGCCCCGGAATGACGCCGCCCTTGACCTCGTCGACGAACTCGAAGCCCGCGCCGCGTGGCAGCGGCTCGACGCGCAGGTACACCTCGCCGAACTGGCCGGCGCCGCCAGTCTGCTTCTTGTGGCGGTGGTGGCCTTCGGCCTTCGCGGTGACCGTCTCGCGGTACGCGATGCGCGGCGGCTTCGTGTCGACGTCGAACCTGTAGACGTCGCGCAGCCGCTCGAGCAGCACGCGCAGGTGCAGCTCGCCGAGGCCGTAGACGACGGTCTCGTTGGTGGTCGCCACGTGCTCGACCTTCAGGCACGGGTCTTCGTCGACGAGCTTGGTCAGGATCTCCCACAGGCGCTGCTCGTCGCCGTGGCGCTTCGGCGTGATCGCCAGCCCGTGCACCGGCGTCGGGAACGCGAGCGGCTTCAGGTGGATGTGGTCGTCCTCGGCGGCATCGTGCAGCACGGCGTCGAACGCGATCTCGTCGACCTTGGCCACCGCCGCGATGTCGCCCGGCAGCGCTTCCTTCACCTCGACGTGGTCCTTGCCCTGCAGCATGAACAGGTGCCCGACCTTGAACGGCTTGCGCCCGTCGCCGACGTACAGCTGCGAGTTCGGCGTCACGGTGCCCTGCCAGACGCGGAAGATCCCCATCTTGCCGACATACGGGTCCTGCGTGACCTTGAACACATGCGCGAGCACGTGCTTGGTCGCGTCGGGCTCGGCGTGCATCGGCTGCGCGTCGGGGCCCTCGCCGTTGAGGAAGTCGGGCGGGTTGCTCTCGGCGGGATTCGGCAGCAGCTTGACGATCACGTCGAGCAGCTCGGCCACCCCCGCGCCGGTGCGCGCGCTGACGAAACAGACGGGAATCAGGTGCCCCTCGCGCAGCGCCTGCTCGAGCGGCGCGTGCAGCTCGCTCGCGTCGACGTCGCCGTCGTTGAGGTAGCGCTCGACGAACGCCGCGTCGACCTCGACGACCTGCTCGACGAGCGCGCGGTGCGCGTCGGCAACGCGGCCGAAGTCGCTGTGGCCGTCGCGGTTGTAGAAGCAGTCGACGACTTTCGCGCCGCCTTCGTCGGGCAGGTTCAGCGGCAGGCACTCCTTGCCGAACGTGGCCTGGATCTGCGCGAGCAGGCCTGGCAGGTCGACGCCCTGCGCGTCGATCTTGTTGACGACGACGAGCCGGTCGAGCTGGCGCTCGGCGGCGTGTTCCATCATCCGCACCGCTGCCGGCTCGATGCCGGCGGCGGCATTGATCACGACGGCCGCCGTCTCGACCGCCTCGAGCGCCGGCAGCGCCTGGCCGGCGAAGTCGCTCGCGCCGGGCGTGTCGATCAGGTGGATGCGGCAGCCGCCGTGGCGCAGGTGCATCACGGCGCTGTTCAGCGAGTGCTGCATCTTGCGCTCGAGCGGGTCGAAATCGCTGACGGTGCTGCCGCGCTCGACGCTGCCGGGTGTGCCGATCATGCCGGCTCGGTGCAGCAGCGCCTCGGCGAGGCTCGTCTTGCCGGCAGACGCGGGGCCGACGAGCGCGAACGTGCGGATGGCGGCGATGCTGGCGGCCGGGGTCTGTGCGGTGGGCATCGGGGGTCTCCTTGCGCCGGTGCGCCGCGGTCGCGGGCGACTTGCCGGAGGCGGCTGCGACGGCTGTGCCGAACCAGCGTACGGGATCGCCCCGGCAGGCACAAGCTCGGGCTTTGACGGGGCGCAAGCCAGCCCCGGCACGGCGACACTGGCGCGATGTTCGCCGCCGCATCCACCGCCGAGCCCGCACGCCCCGAGACCGTCGTCGCGCCGCGCCGCGTACTGCCCGCGCTCGTCGTCGCGCAGTTGCTCGGCACCGCGCCGTGGTTCGCGGTCAACGCCGTGATGCCCGAGCTGCAGCGCGAGCTCGGCTGGTCGACCGCGGCGGTCGGCACGCTGACCTCGGCGTACCAGCTCGGCTTCATCGTCGGCACGCTCGTCTTCGCGCTGCTCGCGGTGGCCGACCGCCACTCGGCGCGGCGCGTGTTCCTGCTGTGTTCGCTGGCCAGCGCCGCGTGCACCGTCGGCGCGTGGGCCGTCGTGCGCGACTTCGACGCGCTGCTCGTGCTGCGGCTGGCCAGCGGCTTCTTCCTCGCCGGCATCTACCCGGTGGGCATGAAGCTCGCGGCGCAGTGGTTTCCGCTCGGACTGGGCAATGCGCTCGGGCTGCTGATCAGCGCACTGATCGTCGGCTCGGCGAGCGCGCACGCGCTGCGCGGGCTCGGCGCCGCGCTGCCGTGGCCGAGCGTGATGCTCGGCGTCGCGGCACTGGCCGCCACGGGCGGCGTGCTGCTGTGGCGGCTGCTGCCCGAGCCGCCGGCCACGCACGCGGCGCCGGCGCGGCCCGCGCACTTCGACTGGGGCGCGCTCGCGACGCTGTGGACCGACCGCAAGGTGCGGGCGTCGGTGTTCGGCTACTTCGGCCACATGTGGGAGCTGTACACGATGTGGGTGCTGCTGCCGCTGGTGCTCGCGACGCGGCTCGACGGCGCCGCGCTGTCGTTCGCGGCGTTCGGCGTGCTCGGCGTGGCCGGCGCCCTCGGCTGTGTCGTCGGCGGGCGGCTCGCCAGGCGCATCGGCAGCGCGCCGGTCGCCGCGGCGTGGCTGGCCACCAGCGGCCTGTGCTGCCTGCTCACGCCGTGGCTGATCGACGCGCCGGCCGCGCTGTTCGCGCTGTGGCTCGCGGTCTGGGGCTTCGCCGTCACCGGCGACTCGCCGCAGTTCAGCGCGCTGACGGCCAGCAACGCGCCGCGCCACGCGATGGGCAGCGTGCTGATGCTGACCAACTGCATCGGCTTCGCGATCTCGATCGTCAGCATCGAGCTGCACGTGCGGCTCGCGTCGCACGCGCCGCTGGCCACGGTGCTGCCGTGGCTCGCGGTCGGGCCGCTGGTCGGGCTGTGGATGCTGCGCGGGCTGCGCGGTGCCGGCGCGGCCGCGCGCTGAGCGAGCGACACCTTTGGTGACGCAGTGCGACGGCAGCCCGCGCACAATGGCCCATGCCCAAAGCCGCCACCGTCTCCGCCATCGTCGCTGCCGCCGTCACGGCGGCCGCCTTCGCCCTCAACCCGTCGGCCGAGCGCCACCGCGCCGAGATCCGCGCCGTCGTCGCCGAGCGCAGCCCGCTGGCCGGCGCGCTCGGTCTCGGTGCGCTGACCGCGTTCACGTCGACCTACCATTCGCTCGGCGTCGCGTCGTACACGACGGTCGACGACCGCACCGTCTCGGTCGGTGCGTTCGGCATCGTCTACGTGCTCGAACCGCCGCGCGGCGACCACGCGCGCTGACCGGCCGGCGGCGCGGGTCTGCATTCGGACGAGGAGGTCACCATGTCTGCGCTTGCACGCCTTCCCCTCGCGATCGCCGCCGTCGCCGTGAGCGCCGTCGCTGCCGCCGCCGTCCTCGGTTGGCTGCCCGGCAGCGCGGCGCCGGCCGGTGCGCAGGCGCTCGGCCTCGGCGCGCCGCCGGCGTGCCAGTGCTCGGCGCCGGTGCCGGTCGCGAACCTGTCGATCCAGGTCGTCCACTGCCTGTGCGGCGGCACCTCGTGCGTGATCAGCCAGCACGCCGGCGGCGCGCACCAGATGCAGTGCGTCAAGTGACGGTGCGCGGCGCGCGATGCGCTGGTACGACGACCACGTCCTGCCGTACCTGATCGACTTGGCCTGCGGGCTGGCGCCGATTCGCCGGCAGCGCCTGCTCGTGATCCCGCGCGCGCGCGGCCGCGTGCTCGAGGTCGGCATCGGCACCGGACTGAACGTGCCGCTGTACGACCGCACGCGCGTCACCTCGGTGGTCGGCGTCGAGCCGGCGCTGCGCATGCACCGGCTTGCGCGGCGGCGCATCGCCGCCGCCGGGCTCGACGTGCAGCTGATGGGACTGTCGGCGGAGCGGCTGCCGGCGCCCGACGCGAGCTTCGACACCGTCGTCAGCACCTACACGCTGTGCACGATCCCCGACCCGCTCGCGGCACTGCGCGAGATGCGCCGCGTGCTCGCCCCCGGCGGGCGGCTGCTGTTCGCCGAGCACGGACGCGCGCCCGACGCGCGCGTGTGGCGCTTCCAGCAGCGGCTCACGCCGCTGTGGCGCTGCGTGGCCGGCGGCTGCCACCTCGACCGCGACATCCCGGCGCTGCTGCGCGATGCGGGCTTTCGTACCGACGTGCAGTCGCGCTACCTGCCGGGGCCGAAGTTCGTCTCGTATCACTACTGGGGCGAGGCGGTGGCCGACGCGTGAACCGGCGGCGTGAACGCACCGGCGCGCCGCAGCGCCCGGCGCCGGGAGCGCCTGCAGCGCGCGCGGCGGCGCGCGAGAATCCGCGCCCCATGTCGACGCCCACCGCCGCACCGCCCGCCTGCCTCGTCACCGCGCTGGCCAACGGCGTGCGCGTGGCCGTGCTGCCGCTGCCGCACCTGGCCACCGCGTGCGCGAGCGTGTTCGTGCGTAGCGGCAGCGCGCACGAGCCGCGCGCGCTGGCCGGCATCGGCCACGTGATCGAGCACATGGCGTTCAAGGGCACGACGACGCGCGACGCGCAGCGCATCAACCTCGACGCCGAGCGGCTCGGCGCCGAGGTGCTCGCGCACACCGACAAGGACCACACGGCGTTCCAGATGCGCGGGCTGGCCGAGCACGCGCTCGACTTCGTGCGCATGCTCGGCGACATCGTGCGCCACCCGACTTTCCCGGCCGACGAGCTCGAGCGCGAGCGCCAGGTGCTGCTGCACGAGTTCGCCGAGGTCGAGGACGACCCGATGGACGCCGCCTACCGGCTGTTCGACCACGCCTGCTTCGGGCTGCACCCGGCCGCGCAGCCGGTGATCGGAACGCGCGCGCACGTCGAGCGGCTCACGCGCGCCGACCTGCTCGGCTTCGTGCGGCGCCAGTACACCGGTGCCAACGTCGTCGTCGGCGTGGCCGGCGCGGTCGACGCCGACGCCGTCGTGCGCGCCGTCGACGCTGCGTTCAGCGACATGCCCGCCGGCACGCCGCACACCGTCGCGCCGCCCGCGTACCGCGGCGACGTGCGCGCGAAGGCGCTCGCGGGGAGCGGGCAGGCGCACGTGCTGATCGGCGGCGCGCTGCCGCCACTGGCCGCCGGCGACGACGCCGGCACGGTGGCCGCCGCGGTGCTCGGCGAGGGCATGAGCTCGCCGCTGCTGCAGCGCGTGCGCGAGCAGCGTCCGCTGGCCTACCACGCGACCTGCGCCGCCGACGTGCTCGACGTCAGCGGCCAGTTCGTCGTCGAGGCCTCGACCTCGGCGGCGCTGCTCGACGACTTCGTGCACGAGGTCGCCGCGCTGCTGCGCCGCCACGCCGAGCGCGTCGACGCCATCGACCTCGACCGCGCGCGCCACCAGCTGCGCGTCAAGCGGCTGCGCGCGCTCGAGGCGCCGCTGCAGCGGCTCGAGGAGGCGGCGCTGGACCTGTTCGCGTTCGGCCGCGTGCGCGAGCTCGACGAGGTGCTCGCGCGCATCGATGCCGTCGACGCCGCGCAGGTGCGCGCGACGTTCGAGCGGCTGCTCGCCGACGGGCTGTCGGCGGTGGCGGTGGGCAGCGTCGGCCGCGCCGCCGGCGAGCGGCTGCGGCGTGCGCTCGCCCGATGACGGCGGCCGCCCCCCGCGACCCGCGCGACGAGGACGCCGCGCTGCGCGCGGCGCTGATCGTGATCGCCGCCGGCGTGGCCGGCGCGTTGCACGTGGGCAAGCTGCCGCCGGCGATCGCCGCGCTGCAGCAGGCGCTCGGGCTGACGCTGGTGCAGGCGGGCTTCCTGCTGTCGCTCGTGCAGTTCGCCGGCATGGCGCTCGGCGTCGCGTTCGGCGTGCTCGCCGACGGGCTGGGCCTGAAGCGCAGCATGGTGCTGGGGCTCGCGGTGCTCGCGCTGGCGAGCGCCGCGGGCGGCGCGGCCGACGGCGTCGCCGCACTGATGACGCTGCGCGCGATCGAGGGCTTCGGCTTCCTGCTCGTCGCGCTGCCGGCACCGGGGCTGATCCGCCAGCTGGTGCCGCCGCAGCGCGTGAGCCTGATGCTCGGGCTGTGGGGCGCGTACATGCCGCTGGCCACCGCGCTGGCGCTGCTCGCCGGCCCGCTGGCGATCGCCGCGTTCGGCTGGCGGCCGTGGTGGGGGCTGCTGGCCGCGGTGTCGGCGCTGGCCGCCGTCGTCGTCGCCCGGGCGGTGCCGGTGCCGCCGGCCGGGGCCGGCGGCACCGCGCGCGCCGGCACGACCGCGTGGACCGCGCGCCTCGCGCACACGCTGGGCGCGCGCGGGCCGTGGCTGGTGGCGCTCGCGTTCGCGATGTATTCGGGCCAGTGGCTGGCCGTGATCGGCTTCCTGCCGACGATCTACACCGCCGCCGGCGTCGCAGCCGGCGCGACCGGCCTGCTGACCGCGCTGGCGGCCGGCGTCAACACGCTGGGCAACGTCGCCGCCGGCCGGCTGCTGCACCGCGGCGCGCCGCAGCCGCTGCTGCTGGCGGCCGGCTATGTCGCGATGGCGCTCGCGGCGGCGCTGGCCTTCGCCGGGCCGGCCGACGGCGGCGCGCCGCCGTGGCTGCGCTACGTGGCGGTGCTCGCGTTCTCGATGCTCGGCGGCATGATCCCGGCGACGCTGTTCTCGCTCGCGGTGCGGCTGGCGCCGGGCGAGCACACGCTGTCGACGACGGTGGGCTGGGTGCAGCAGTGGTCGTCGTTCGGCCAGTTCGCCGGCCCGCCGCTGGTGGCGTGGGTGGCCAGCCGCGCCGACGGCTGGCACTGGACCTGGGCCGTCACCGGCGCGTGCTCGCTCGCCGGGCTGGCGCTGGTGGCGGCATTGCGGCGCGAGATCGCCACCGCGCCGACGCGCTGAGCGCGGCGACGGCGCGCTTGGCTACCATCCGCGCCGCACGACGACGACGCGACAACGACGTGAGGGTGGGGTGAAGACGATCGAACTGTTCCTGGAGCGCACGATCCTGGCCGGGCGCTGGCTGCTCGTCATCTTCTACATCGGACTGGGCGTGGCACTGGCGATCTACGCGGTGTCGTTCATCGCCAAGCTCGGCAAGGTGGCGGCCAACGCGCTCGTCTACAGCGACGCCGACATGATCCTCGCGATGCTGGCGCTGATCGACTCGGCGCTGGTGGCCAGCCTGATCGTGATGGTGATGATCGCCAGCTACGAGAACTTCGTCAGCCGCTTCGACGAAGGCGAGAGCGACATCGCGTGGCTCGGCAAGCTCAACGCCGGCAGCCTGAAGATCAAGGTCGCGTCGTCGATCGTCGCGATCTCGTCGATCCAGCTGCTGCAGGTCTTCCTCAACGCCGCGCAGTACGACGACACGAAGATGATGTGGATGACGATCATCCACGTGACCTTCGTCGTCTCGGCGCTGCTGCTGGGCTACCTCGAGCAGGTGATGGCCAAGCTCAAGTGAGGCCGCGCACCGTACCGCGGCCCCTCAGCGCCCGGTCGGCAGCGCGATGCCCGACGACGGCGACTCGTGCTTCTTGGCCGAGCTCAGCGGCTCGCCCGACGGCGGCCCGAAGATCTCGCCGAGGTTACCGAACAGCGGCTTGCGTGCGGCCGGCGCAGGTGCCGCCGCGGGCGCCGCCGACGGCGCCGTCGCGGCCCGCGTCGTCGAGCCGGCGGGCACCGCCACCGGCGTGCCCCAGCCCGACGTGGGCACAGCGGCATTGCCCGCTGCGCCGGATGCGCCAGCCGCCGGCGCGGCCGGCGCGGGGGCTGCCGCCGCGGCCGGCTCGGACTTGCGACCGAAGTCGAACAGCGTGATGCCGCCGGTGCCGTGGATCACGTCGGAGCGCGCGTCGTTGAGGGAGCGCGGACGCTCCTGCGCCACGGCCACGCCGGCCGTGGCCAGCGCGAGGCCCGCAACGAGGAGGAGGGACGACGACTTCATGATGGACGTGCTCGCGGTGGGGTGGGAGGAAGCCATACCGGCGACGTCGGATCGGCCGGTGATGCCGGGGCCTCGATGGCAGCACGCCGTCGGGCGCGCGCCGATTATCCGCCCCGGGGGTCAGCGCCGGGTTGGAGGCCCGAACCGCACCCGGGTTCCGCCCGCCGCCGAGGCGCCGGTGGCGGGGCCATAAACCGGCCCTTTGTGCCGGCAATTCGACATCTCACCGTCACACGCGCTGCGCACAATGCGGGCATCGATGGCGACAACCGGCCGCAACACTGGGCGGACCCCGGAACCCGTACCCGGCGCCTGAGATCCCGTCGCGACCTGCGGGTCGTGTCCGGTCGCAGCAAGGGCCACGCGAGTGGCCCTTGGCGTTTGAGGCGATGGACCTGCCGCATTCGAGCCGTCGCAGGCCCGATCGGAAGCGGTCACCCGGGCCGAGACTGGGGGCACGGACCGGGCGACGCCGCGATCCGGCGCGCCTGCATCGCGGCCCCCGCCAGGGGCGCCAACCCGGCCCGCACCTCGAGCCCGCTGTGCGTGCGATCAACCGATCGTGAGCTTCGGCAGCCAGGTCGACAGCGCCGGCACCGCGGCGATCAGCACCAGGCAGGCCAGCACGGCAGCCAGGAAGGGGGCGGTCGCCCTGAACAGCGGGCCCATGCGGATGTCGGCCGCGACCATCGCGATGTACAGGCCCGGGCCCACCGGTGGCGTCACGAGGCCGATCACGGTGGCCACCGTGCAGACGACGCCGAAGTGGATCGGGTCGATGCCCAGCCCCGTGACCACCGGCATCAGCAGCGGCACGACGACGATCAGCACGCTGATGCTCTCGAGGAACATGCCCAGCACCAGCAGCACCGCGATGACGAGCAGCAGGAACGCGGTCGGCGACGTCGTCAGCCCCGACATGAACTCGACCAGCCGGTCGGGCACGCCCTGGAACGCGAGCGCCCAGCTCAGCACCGAGGCCGCCGCGATCAGCCCGGTGATCGTCGCCGTGCTCAGCGCCACCGCGAGGAAGATCGGCCCGAGGTCGCGCAGCCGCAGCTCGCGGTACAGGAAGCCGAGCACGAGCGCGATGATCGACGCGACCGCGCCCGACTCGGTCGGCGTCATCACGCCGGCCATGATGCCGACGATGACCACCAGCGGAATCAGCGCCGGCGCGAGGCCCCCGACGAGGATGCGGCCCTTGCTGCCCAGCTCGCGGCCGACGCCCGACGGCAGCCCCCTGACGACGCCGATGACGAAGATCACCAGCGCGAGCGCGACCACGATCAGCAGCCCCGGCACGATGCCGGCGATGAACAGCGGCGCGATCGGCTGCACCGCGACGACGCCGTAGATGATCATCAGCATCGACGGCGGGATGATGGGCCCGAGCAGCCCGGCCGACACGGTGACGGCGCCCGAGAACGCGCGGTCGTAGCCCTTGCGCTCCATCTCGGGGATCATGACCTTGCTCATCACGCCGATCTGCGCGACCGCCGAGCCGAGGATCGACGCGGCCATCGCGTTGGTCACGAGGTTGGCGTAGGCCAGACCTCCCTTGAGGCCGCCGACCAGCACCTCGGCGACGGCGACGAGCCGCTGCGTCAGCCCGGCGCGATTCATGATCTCGCCGACCAGCATGAACAGCGGAATCGCGAGCAGGCTGTTGATCTCGAGCGCGCCGTAGAGCTGGATCGGGATCGAGTCGTAAAGCGCCGCCAGGTCGTTCGTCGCGAGGAAGACGATCGCGCCGGCGAGGATGACGCCGAAGATCGGCAGGCCCGCGAACAGCAGGCCGAAGAACACCGCCAGCGTGATCATCCCGTCGCTCCACCGGGCCGTCGCAGCCCACCGAGGTGACGCACGATCGCCGCGACCTGGTGCCACGCCATGCAGGCGAGCCCGACGGGCAGCACCGCATACGTGGTCCAGCGCGGCAGCTGCGTCGTGGCCGAGAGTTCGAGCCGCACGTCGGGCCGCGAGATCCAGCCCCACGCGAGCCCGGCGACGAAGACGACGACGGCCAGCATCACGGCGCCGAGCGCGGCCATCAGCGCGTGGCGCGCGCGCGGCGACAGCGCACGCGGCACGAAGTCGATGCTCACGAGGTCACCGCGGCGTGTCAGCAGCGACAGCCCGAACACGCTGGCGAACACGAGCAGCTGCACCGAGATCTCCTCGGCCCAGAACAGCGGCGCGCCGAAGAAGTAGCGCAGCACGACCTGCGCCATCATGATCGCCGTGATGCCGCCGGTCAGCAGCACCACGAGGACCTGCTCGAGCAGGGCCAGTGCGGCGTCGAGGCGCTCGACGAGCGTCGGGGCGGACATCGGCGTCTCCTGCGATGGCAGCGCCGCGACGCGGGCTCAGAGCCCCTGCGCCTGCTTGTAGAAGTCGGCGATCAGCGGGTTCTTCGCGACGTACTTGTCGCGCACCGGCGCCGCCGCCGCCTGGAAGGCCTTGAGGTCGAACGTGACGACCTTCGTGCCGTCGGCCTGCGCCTTCTTCAGGTTGCTCGCCTCGGCGTCGATGGCCGCCTGCACGCCCCACTTCTCGGCGTCGGCGACGACTTTGCGGATCTGCCCGCGCTCGGCGTCGGTGCGCGCGTCCCACCACTTCTTCGACACCGCGATGACACCCGGGAACGCCATGTGGTTGGTCAGCGTCAGGTTGGGCGCTTGCTGGTAGAACTTCAGGCCGACGAGGGCGTCGAGGTCGATGTCGACGGCGTCGAGCAGCTTGGTCGTCAGCGACGGCGCGACTTCCGACAGCGGCATCGCCGTCGGCGCAGCCCCGTTGGCCAGCCACCAGTCGTTGTAGACCGGGCTCGGGAACGCGCGGATCTTCTTGCCGGCGAGGTCTTTCGGCGTCGTCACGGGGTTGAGCGACAGCACGTGCCGCATGCCGGCGAACGTGTAGCCCAGGCCGACGAGGCCGCTCGCGTCGAGGCGCTTGAGCATTTCGCGCGCGGCCGGCGTGTCGGCGGCGCGCGCGGCGTGCGCGACGTCCTTGAACACGTAGGGCAGCGACCAGCCGAGCAGCGATTCCTCGCGGTTGGCCAGCCCGCCGACCGTGAAGACCGCGAACTGCACCGCGCCGGCCTGCATCAGGTTGACGACCTGCGCTTCGTTGCCGAGCTTCTGCAGCGGGCTGATGGCGATCTTCATCTTGCCGCCGCTGGCCTGCTCGAGGTCGGTGGCGATCTTCTCCGACACCTGGTGCCAGACGTGCGTCGGCGGCGTGATGTGCGCGAGCTTGAGCGCCTGCGCCTGCGCGGCCAGCGCGGCGGTGAGGGCGATCGCGGCGATGGTGGCCGCGGCGAGGCCGGGCAGCGTTTTGAGGACGGGGTTCATCGCAGTCTCCTGGGTGAGGTTCGACCGGCGGGCGGCCGGTTTCGGGGTGGGCGGTGGGGCGGTCAGGCCGCGTCGTCGACTTGCACGCGGTGCGCGTGCAGCGCTTCGAAGATCGGCGCGTCGCCGAAGCGGAACAGGTCCAGCGCGGTGTCGCCGTCGGCCTGCGCACTGAACGGCACCCACGACGGCACGACGAACATGTCGCCGCGGCCCACCGTCCACGTGTGCTCGCCGACGCGCACCGTGCCGCGGCCGTCGAACACCTGGTAGACCGACGAGCCGACCTCGCGCCAGGTGCGCGTCGTCGCGCCGGCGCGCAGGCGGTGCATCTCGGTGCGGATCGTCGGCAGCACGTCGCGACCGCTCGTCGGGTTCGTGAAGCGCACCGCGGCGTGGCCGGGGCTCAGCGTGACGGCGTGGCCCTCCTGCTCGAGCGCGAGCTGTTCGGCGAGCGCGCGGTCGGTGTCGACCCAGCGGTAGGCGAGCAGCGGCGTGGCCGGCAGTGCGTCGGGCTGCGAGACCGGGCGCAGGCCCGGGTAGCCCCACACGCGCTCCGAGCGCGAGCGCTCGGGGGTCGTCATCTCGGCGGGCGTGAGCTTGTCGCGGCCGAACTCGAAGAACTGCGACTCGGTGTAGTACGAGAACGGAATGTCGAGCCCGTCGATCCATGCCATCGGCTTCGTCGCCGCGTTGTGGTGCGCGTGCCAGTTCCAGCCGGCCTGCGGCAGGAAGTCGCCGCGCGACATGTGGATCGGGTCGCCGCCGACGACGGTCCACACCCCCTCGCCCTCGACGACGAAGCGGAACGCGTGCTGCGTGTGCCGGTGCTCGGGTGCGTCTTCGCCGGGCATCAGATACTGGATCGCGGCCCACAGCGTCGGCGTCGCGTAGGGCTTGCCGCCCAGCGACGGGTTGGCCAGCGCGATCGCGCGCCGTTCGCCGCCGCGGCCCACCGGCACCAGGTGCCCGGCCTGGTCGGCGAGCGCCACCAGACGGTCCCACCGCCACAGGTGCGCGCTGGCCTTGCTGCGCGGGTGCGGCGGCATCAGGTCGCCGATCTCGGTCCACAGCGGCACGAGCAGCTCCTGCTCGAAGCCGCGGTACAGCTGCTCGAGCGCGGGCGACGGCTCGGGCTGGCCCGGGCCGGCCTGCATCGTCAGGCGCACGGGCGACAGGGGCGGGTGGGTGTTCATCGGCGAGTCTCCTCGCAGCGGTGTCACTCGGCCGCGCCGACGTGCAGCACGATGCGGCCGACGCCTTCGACGCTGCCGTCGATGCGGTCGCCGGGCACGACTGGGCCGACGCCTTCGGGTGTGCCGGTGTAGATCAGGTCACCCGGCTGCAGGTGGTAGTACGTCGACAGGTCGGCGATCAGCTCGCGGATGTTCCAGATCAGCTTGTCGACGTTCGAGCGCTGGCGCGGCTGGCCATTGACGGTGAGCACGATCTCGCCGCGATCGACGACGACGCCGGGCATCGGCACGATCTCGGAGATCACCGAGCCCTGCTCGATGTCCTTGCCGAGGTCCCACGGCCGGCCCTTCTCGCGCGCGGCGAGCTGCAGGTCGCGCCGCGTCATGTCGAGGCCGCAGGCGTAGCCGTAGATCAGCGCGTGTGCATCGGCGTCGGCCACGCGGAACCCGGGCTTGCCGATCACGACCACCAGTTCCATTTCGTACTGGTAGTCGCTCGTGCGCGGCGGGTACGGCACGGTGGCGCCCGACTCGACGAGCGTGCTCGGCGACTTCGTGAAGTAGAAGGGCACTTCCTTCGACTTGTCGACCGGGCGGCCCATCTCGACCGCGTGCGCGTGGTAGTTGCGCCCGACGAAGAACAGGCGGTTGACGGGGGCGCGCTCGGCGCGGCCGCGCACGGGCACCGAGGGCACGGCGGGCGGGGTCCAGAGGTGGGCGGTGGTGGTCACGGGGATCCTCGGGGGCGGGGGTGGGGTGGGCAGCGGCGCGCTCAGGACGCGGCGAGGCAGTTGTCGACTTTCCAGCCGTACAGCCACTCGAGCGCGTCGTAGAAGCGCTCGGGCGTGCGGCCCTGCCACAGCGAGTTGCGCACCAGGCGCTCGACGCCCTTGGCGTGGTAGAGACGACCCATCTCGCGCGAGCTGAGCACGATGCGCGCGGTGCGTGCGACACGCGAGCGCTGGTACAGGTCGAGCGCTCGAGTCCAGTCGTTGTCGTGCACGCGCAGCGCCTCGCCGAGCGTGACCGCGTCTTCGAGCGCCATGCAGGCGCCTTGCGCCATGTACTGCGTCGTCGGATGCGCGGCGTCGCCCAGCAGCGTCACGCGGCCGTAGGTCCACTGCCCGATCGGCTCGCGGTCGGCGGTGGCCCAGCGCTTCCAGCTCTTGGGCAGGTCGATGAGTTGCCGCGCCTTCGGGCAGATGCCCTGGAAGTAGCTCTGCACTTCGTCCTTGCTGCCCTCGCGCACGCCCCATTCTTCGCGCTCGCGCGAGTGGAACGTGACGACGACGTTGTACTGCTCGCCGCCGCGCAACGGGTAGTGCACGAGGTGGCAGTTGGGGCCGGCCCACAGGCTGGCGGCATTCCACTGCAGGTCGACCGGGAAGTCCTTCTTGTCGACGACGGCGCGGTAGACGACGTGGCCGGTCACGCGCGCCGGGTCGCCGACGTACTGCTGGCGCACGACCGACTTGACGCCGTCGGCGCCGATCAGCGCGATGCCGCGGTGCGCACGCCCCTGCTGGTCGAACACGGTGACGCCGCTGTCGTCCTGCTCGACGTGCTCGACGCGCGTGGAGGTCAGGAACTCGACGCGGCCGGTCTCCTGCGCGCCTTCGAGCAGGCTCAGGTGCACGTCGACGCGGTGGATCACGGCGTACGGGTTGCCGAAGCGCGCGCGGAAAGCCTCGCCGGTGGGAATGCGGCCGATCAGGGTTTCGTCGATCGCATCGTGCATCACCATGCAGTCGGTGTAGACGGCGCGGCCGCGCGCCTTCTCGCCGACGCCGAGCGCGTCGAAGGCCGAGAACGCGTTCGGCCCGAGCTGGATGCCCGCGCCGATCTCGCCGATCTCGGGCGCCTGTTCGAGCACCTTGACGTCGAAGCCGCGACGCACGAGGGCCAGCGCCGCGGCGAGGCCGCCGATGCCACCGCCGGCGACGATCACGGGACGATGCGAGGACGAAGGGTTCATCGCGGTCTCCTGTATTTTGTACACTTATGATTTGTGTACTGACGATTAGTGTAAGAATAAAATGAAATCCACTGCATCAGGGTTAACCCTAGATCCGCCCATCATGCCTCGCGCCGACATCCCAGTCGTCGACCTCGGCGAGTTGCCGGGCCACTTCATTCGCCGCCTGCACCAGATCGCGGTGGCGATCTTTCTGCAGGAGACCGAGGCAGCCGGCGTGACGCCGGTGCAGTACGCGGCGCTGCAGGCGATCGCCAACCAGCCGGGCGTCGACCAGCGCACGCTCGCGCGTTCGATCGGGCTGGACACCTCGACGCTGGCCGGCGTCATCGATCGCCTCGAGGCGCGCGGGCTGGTGCAGCGCAATGCCTCGCCCGACGATCGGCGTGTGCGGCTGCTGACCCCCACTGCCGAGGGACTCGAACTGCTGGTGCAGATCGTGCCGGCGATGCACCGGGCGCAGGCCCGCATCCTCGAGCCGCTGCCAGCGGCGCAGCGACGCGAGTTCATGCGCATGCTGCGCACGCTCGTGAATGCGAACAACGAGCTCAGCCGCGCGCCCAGCGAAGCAGGCTGACGGCGCGCGGTGGCGTCGCACCCCGCCGACGGCGCCGGTGGGGGCCGGACGCTATATCGTCAGACGTCGATGTTCGCCGCCCGCAGCGCGTTGGTTTCGATGAAGTCGCGGCGCGGCTCGACGTCGTCGCCCATCAGCATCGTGAAGACGCGGTCGGCCTCGATCGCGTCGTCGATCTGCACCTTCAGCAGCCGCCGCACGGCCGGGTCCATCGTCGTTTCCCACAGCTGTTCGGGGTTCATCTCGCCGAGGCCCTTGTAGCGCTGGCGCGAGACGCTGGCCTCGGCCTGCTGCATCAGCCACGCCATCGCGGCGCGGAAGTCGGCCACCTGCTGTTCCTTGCGCCGCTCGCCCTCGCCGCGGCGCACGACGGCACCCGGCCCGAGCAGGCCCTTGAAGGTGAGGCCCGCCTGGCTCAGCGCCTCGTAGTCGGCGCCGTGCACGAAGTCGGCGGTGATGACGCTGGCCTTCACGTTGCCGTGGTGGCGGCGGCTGATGCGCAGCTGGTGCTTGTCGATGCGCGCGTCGAACTCGGCAGCGACGTCGGCGTCGTGCAATGCGGCCTTCAGCGCGGCGGCGCTGGCCTCGGCGTCGGCGGCGGTGTCGAGGTTGAGCACCAGCCCGTCGGCGATCGCGCGCAGCGCCTCGACGTCCATCCACGCCGCGAGGCGGCCGATGACGTTGTTGGCGACCACGTAGCGGCGCGCGAGCTCCTCGAGCGCCGAGCCGGTGATGGCCGGGCGGCCGTCGCCGGGGTCGACCTCGGCGCCGTCGAGCGCCACCTGCAGCAGGTACGCGTCGAGCTCGTGGCCGTCCTTCAGGTACTGCTCGTGCTTGCCGTGCTTGACCTTGTACAGCGGCGGCTGCGCGATGTAGATGTGGCCACGCTCGACGAGCTCGGGCATCTGGCGGTAGAAGAACGTCAGCAGCAGCGTGCGGATGTGCGCGCCGTCGACGTCGGCATCGGTCATGATGATGATGCGGTGGTAGCGCAGCTTGTCGGGGTTGAAGTCGTCGCCGCCCATGCCCTTGCCGATGCCGGTGCCCAGCGCGGTGATCAGCGTCAGGATCTCGTTGCTCGTCAGCAGCTTCTCGTAGCGCGCCTTCTCGACGTTGAGGATCTTGCCGCGCAGCGGCAGGATCGCCTGGAACTTGCGATCGCGTCCCTGCTTGGCACTGCCGCCGGCCGAGTCACCCTCGACGATGTAGATCTCGGACAGCGCCGGGTCCTTCTCCTGGCAGTCGGCGAGCTTGCCGGGCAGGCCGAGGCCGTCGAGCACGCCCTTGCGCCGCGTCATCTCGCGCGCCTTGCGCGCCGCCTCGCGCGCCTTCGCGGCCTCGACGATCTTGCCGCAGACGATCTTCGCGTCGGTCGGGTTCTCGAGCAGCCAGTCGGTGAGCTTGGACGCGACGATGTCCTCGACCGGGCCGCGCACCTCGGAGCTGACGAGCTTGTCCTTGGTCTGGCTCGAGAACTTCGGCTCGGGCACCTTGACGCTGATGACGCAGGCCAGCCCCTCGCGCATGTCGTCGCCGCTGATCTCGACCTTGGCCTTTTTCGCGAGTTCGTGGTCGTCGATGTACTTGTTGATCACGCGCGTCATTGCCGCGCGCAACCCCGTCAGGTGCGTGCCACCGTCGCGCTGCGGAATGTTGTTGGTAAAGCACAGGACCGACTCGCTGTAGCCGTCGTTCCACTGCATCGCGACCTCGACGCCGATCGTCGTGCCCTGTTCGCTGACCTTCTCGCCCACCGCGTGGAAGATGTTCGGGTGCAGCGTCTTCTTGCCCTGGTTGATGAACTCGACGAAGCCCTTGACACCGCCGGCGTAGGCGAAGTTGTCCTCCTTCTGCGTGCGTTCGTCGACGAGGCGGATGCGTACGCCGTTGTTGAGGAACGAGAGCTCGCGCAGCCGCTTGGCGAGGATGTCGTAGTGGAAGTCGGCGTTCTGCTGGAAGATCTCGTCGTCGGGCAGGAAGTGCACCTCGGTGCCGCGCTTCTCGGTCTCGCCGATGACTTTCATCGGGCTGACGGCCACGCCGTCGCGCATCTCGATGACGCGGTCCTGCGGCACGCCCTTGCGGAACTCCATGAAGTGGACCTTGCCGTCGCGGCGCACGGTCAGCCGCAGCCACTTCGACAGCGCGTTGACGCAGCTGACGCCCACGCCGTGCAGCCCGCCCGAGACCTTGTAGCTGTTCTGGTTGAACTTGCCGCCCGCGTGCAGTTCGGTCAGTGCAATCTCGGCCGCCGAGCGCTTGGGCTCGTGCTTGTCGTCCATCTTGATGCCGGTCGGGATGCCGCGGCCGTTGTCGATGACGCTGATGCTGTTGTCGCTGTGGATCGTGACGATGATGTCGTCGCAGTGGCCCGCGAGTGCCTCGTCGATCGAGTTGTCGACGACCTCGAAGACGAGGTGGTGCAGCCCGGTGCCGTCGGACGTGTCGCCGATGTACATGCCGGGGCGCTTGCGCACCGCTTCCAGCCCCTCGAGGATCTGGATGCTGTTCTCGCCGTAGCCGGTGTCGGCGGGTTTCGGGTCAGGACTCTGGGGGTCGGTCATCGGGGGCATTCGAGGCCGCGCAGCGGCCGGGGGGTCTGTCTGACGGGCACCCCCGTTCGGCGGGGGGCCGGGGGTGCGGTGGGTTCCGCGCCGCGGATCTGAAGCGCTGCAAGGCGCTTCAGATCCGCATCGGCATCACGACGTACTTGAACCCGGACTGGCCGGGCACGGTGATCAGCGCACTGGCGTTGGCGTCCTGCAGCTCGATCTTGACCATCTCGGCGTCGATGTTGGCCAGCGCGTCGATCAGGTACGTGACGTTGAAGCCGATCTCGATCGCGTCGCCGGCGTAGTCGATCTCGAGTTCTTCCTTCGCTTCTTCCTGCTCGGCGTTGCTCGACGCGATGCGCAGCAGCCCGGGCTCGAAGTTCAGGCGCACGCCCTTGAACTTCTCGCTCGTGAGGATCGCCGCGCGCTGCAGCGCGGCCAGAAGCGGCTCGCGGCCGAGCGTGACGGCGTTCTTGTGGTTCTTCGGGATCACGCGGTTGTAGTCGGGGAACTTGCCCTCGACGAGCTTGGTGACGAACTCCATGCCCGAGAAGCGGAACTTGGCCTGGTTGCTCGCGAAGCGCATCTCGATTGGCGCCGCCTCGGCACCGGCCTCGTCCTTCTTGTCGTCCTTGAGCAGCCGCTGCAGCTCGAGCACCGTCTTGCGCGGCAGGATGACTTCCTGCTTCGGAATCTCGGCATCCAGCGTGGCCTGCGCGAGCGCGAGGCGGTGGCCGTCGGTGGCGACCAGCGTCAGCGTCTTGCCCTCGGCGACGAACAGGATGCCGTTGAGGTAGTAGCGGATGTCGTGCACTGCCATCGCGAAGTGCACCTGGTTGATGAGCCCGCGCAGCACGGCCTGCGGCACCGAGAACGCCGGGCCGAACTCGGCCGACTCGTTGACGAGCGGGAAGTCCTCGGCCGGCAGCGTCTGCAGCGTAAAGCGGCTCTTGCCGCCTTGCAGCGTCAGCTTGTTCGCGCTTGACGACAGCGTCACTGTCTGGTCGGGCGGCAGCGAGCGCAGGATGTCGATCAGCTTGCGCGCGCCGACCGTCGTCGCGAATGTCCCGTCGTCGCCGCCGAGCTCGGCGCGCGTGCGCACCTGGATCTCGAGGTCGCTCGTCGTCAGCTCGATCGTCGGGCCGTTCTTGCGCAGCAGCACGTTGGCCAGGATCGGCAGCGTGTGTCGGCGCTCGACGATGCCGGCCACCGACTGCAGCGCGCCCAGCAGTTGTTCTTGTGCTGCTTTCAAGACGATCATGTCTTCCTCTTGGACTGGTGGTTCTGGTGGAGCCGCGCCGGATCTGTGGAGAACGTGATTTTCGCCTTTTCCGACAAGGGCTTGGCGTGCGCTGAACAGTGTGGGGCGAGTCGGTATCGGGCGCGCGACGGACGACGACAACTTCGCTGTTCGGCGCGGGGCTGTGGATGAGGGCGGGCTTGTTCGGAAGTTGTCCCCAGCGTCGCGGGCGGCCCGGGTTCAGCCCTTGAGCGTCTGCTCGAGCACGTGCAGCTGCTGGTTGAGCTCGCCGTTCTTCTGTCGCTCCCCGCCGATCTTGCGCACCGCGTGCAGCACCGTGGTGTGGTCGCGTCCGCCGAACAGCTCGCCGATCTCGGGCAGGCTCTTCTGCGTCATCTCCTTGGCCAGGTACATCGCGATCTGCCGCGGCCGCGCGATGGAGGCAGGGCGCTTCTTGCTGTACATGTCGGCGACCTTGATCTTGTAGAAGTCGGCCACCGTCTTCTGGATGTTCTCGACCGAGACCTGGCGGTTCTGGATCGACAGCAGGTCCTTCAGCGCCTCGCGCGCGAGGCCGATGTTGATCTCCTTCTGGCTGAAGCGGCTGTAGGCGAGCACCTTGCGCAGCGCGCCTTCGAGTTCGCGCACGTTCGCGCGCACGTTCTTCGCGATGAAGAACGCGACGTCCTCGGGCATCTCGGTGCCCTCGGCCTGCGACTTCTTGATCAGGATCGCCACACGCATCTCGAGCTCGGGCGGCTCGATGGCCACCGTGAGCCCGGCGTCGAAACGGCTGGTCAGACGCTCGTCGATGTCGACCAGGCCCTTGGGGTAGGTGTCGCTGGTCATGATGATGTGCGCGCGCTTGGCCAGCAGCGCCTCGAAGGCGTTGAAGAACTCCTCCTGCGTGCGCTCCTTGCCGGCAAAGAACTGGACGTCGTCGATCAGCAGCAGGTCGAGCGCGTGGTACTTGGCCTTCAGCTCGTCGAAGGTCTTGCGCTGGTAGTTCTTGACGACGTCGCTGATGAACTGCTCGGCGTGCAGGTACAGCACCCGCGCGCTCGGGCGGTCCTTCAGCAGCGCATTGCCCACCGCGTGGATCAGGTGCGTCTTGCCCAGGCCGACGCCGCCGTAGATGAACAGCGGGTTGTACATCTGCCCCGGCGCGCCGGCGACGTGCAGCGCGGCGGTGCGCGCCATCTGGTTCGCGCGGCCGGCCACCAGCGTGTCGAAGGTCAGCGCCGGGTTCAGGCGGTGCGGTGGCAGCGCCGGCACGCTGATCGCTGCGGCAGCGGGTGCCTGCAGCGCGGCGCTGGCCAGCGTCGCTGGCGACGCGGGTGCCGCCACGGCGGGCGCGGCGGACGGGGTGCGCGCGGCCAGGTTCAGCTCGAGGCGCACCGGCTTGCCGGCAAGCTCGCTCAACAGCCCCTCGATGCGCGCGCCGTACTGCGAACGGATCCAGTCAAGCTTGAAGCGGTTGGGCACGCTCAGCCTGACGGTGGCGGTGTCGCCGTGGTCGGCGACGTCGGCCGGCGGCAGCGGGCGAATCCAGGTGTTGAACTGCTGTTCGGGCAGTTCGGCGGCCAGACGTTCGCAACCGCGCTGCCACAGGTCGGCGTGACGGGGGATTTCCAAGCGGCCCTCTTGTCGATCGGGTGGGGTTCGTTCTTGTGGAGAACGCGCGATGTGCAGCGGCGCATTCTATGCCGGCCAGGGTGCCGAAGCCGTGGTTATCCACAGCGCCGCGATCCGCGTCAAGGCCCGCCGAAGCCGCATGCCGTCGTGCAAGTCGTTGACCGATAACGGGGTTTTTGCTGTAATGCGCGGTTTCCCGAAGTCGAGTGCGGCGCCGCGTCGTGTACGAGCCGCGTGTCCTCGGGTGGCGTCCCGGGGCGGCTTCGCGGTTGCGCATCACGCCGGCATCACGACCGGATGCGGGCCGAGGCGGTCGCAGCGTGTGCCGCCATCGAAGTCCATGGGCGGTGGCCGTCGAACCGGCAGTGACTGTCTTGTCTCGACTGCCGTGGCACTGCGCAGGCGCTGGACGAACCGATTTGCAGCGAAGGAACCATCATGAAACGCACCTATCAGCCCTCGAAGACCCGCCGCGCACGCACGCACGGCTTTCTCGTGCGCATGAAGACGCGTGGTGGCCGCAAGGTCGTCAACGCCCGCCGCGCCAAGGGCCGCAAACGTCTGGCCGTCTGAGTGCTGCGGCGCGCCGCATGCCCGGCCGCGTCGTCCACAGCGTCGATTTCCAGCGCGTGCTCGCCACGGCTCCGAAAGCGCGAAGTGCTCACTTCGCTGCTCATCACGTGGCCGATGAACCATCGCGCACGCGAGGGCGGCCGCCAACCGTCGCTGCGGAAAAGTTGTCCACAGAGACCGACCGCGATGTTGCCGGACCTGTGGACAAGTTTCGGCCGGGGCAGTGGCTCGGTCTCGTCGTGCCGAGACGCTTGGCGCGTCGCGCCGTGACGCGGCAACTGCTCAAGCGTCAGATGCGTGCGGCGCTGCAGCGGCACGCGGTGGCGTTGCCGGGCGGGCTGTGGGTGTTGCGCCTGCGCAGCGGCTTCGATTCGCAGCGGTACCCGTCGGCGGCATCGACGGCATTGCGACAGGCGGTGCGTGGCGAACTCGATGCGCTGCTCGTGGCCGCAGCCGCAGCCACGCGGCGCTGAACGCGAGGCGGTTCGCGATGTCACCGCGCCACTGGCCCCGCCAGTTGCTGATCGGCCTCGTGCGGGGCTATCGGCTGCTGCTCAGCCCGTGGCTGGGCAGCGCGTGCCGTTTCTACCCGACGTGCTCGGCCTATTCGCTCGAGGCGCTCGAGCGCCACGGCGCGCTCGTGGGCAGCTACCTGACCGTCGCGCGCGTGCTGCGTTGCCACCCATGGTGTGACGGCGGCTGCGACCCGGTGCCCGAGTCACCCCCGCGCCTGTTCGGCTTCCTGGCTTCCGATCCGAACCGAAAGATCCCATGACGGATATCCGCCGTACCCTGCTGTGGGTCGTGTTCACGATGTCGCTCGTCCTGCTGTGGGACGCGTGGAACAAGCACACCGGTCAGCCTTCGATCTTCGGCGGCGCGCCGCCGAAGCCCGCCGCAACGGCGCCTGCCGAGGGCATGGTGCCCAACGGGGTGCCGGCGCCCGCGTCGTCGGCCGCACTGCCGGCGCCGGCGGCTGCGACCGGCACCGGCGCAGCGGTGGCTGCGGCGGCCGCCAGTGCCGCGGCGCCCGCAGCGGCCAGCGAGCAGGTGACGCTGACCACCGACTTGCTGCGGGCGACCTTCGACAGCCGTGGCGGCGACCTCGTGCGCGTCGAACTGCTGCAGCAGCGCGATCAGAAGGACCGCAGCCGCAACGTCGTGCTGTTCGATCGCAGCGCCGAGCGGCTGTACCTCGCGCAGACCGGGCTGATCAGCACACGCGCCGGCGCCGCCCTACCCAACCACCTGACGGTGATGAGCGTCGCACCCGGCGAGCGCGAACTCGCCGCCGGCCGCGACACGCTCGAACTGCGCTTCGAGTCGCCCGACGTCGGCGGCAGCAAACTCGTCAAGACATACACGCTGCGGCGCGGCGAGTACACGATCGGCGTGCGCCACGAGGTCGTCAACACCTCGACCGACGCGACGATCGACCCGCAGCTGTACCTGCAGCTCGTGCGCGACGGCAACCCGCCGCCGGGCGAGTCGTCGTTCTACTTCACGTTCACCGGGCCCGCCGTCTACACCGACGCGGGCAAGTTCCAGAAGATCGACTTCAAGGACATCGCCAAGGGCAGTGCCAAGCACGACCGCAGCGCCGACAACGGCTGGATCGCGATGGTGCAGCACTACTTCGCGTCGGCGTGGCTGGTGCCGCAGGGCCAGACGCGTGAGTTCCGCAGCGCCAAGATCGGTGACAACCTGTACTCGATCGCGATGGTGCTGCCGCTCGGCGAGCTCGCACCCGGCGCGAGCAAGGTCCACGAGGCGACGCTGTTCGTCGGCCCGCAGGAGGAACGCAGGCTCGCGGCGCTGGCGCCGGGGCTCGACCTCGTCAAGGACTACGGCTGGTTCACGATCCTGGCCAAGCCGCTGTTCTGGCTGCTGTACGAGCTGCACGCGCTGATCGGCAACTGGGGTTGGGCCATCGTCGCGCTCGTCGTGCTGCTGAAGATCGCGTTCTACTGGCTCAATGCCAGCGCCTACCGCAGCATGGCCAAGATGAAGGCCATCGGACCGCGCATGATGGAGATGCGCGAGCGCCTGAAGGACAAGCCTCAGCTGCTGCAGCAGGAGATGATGAAGCTGTATCGCGAGGAGAAGGTCAACCCGCTGGGCGGCTGCCTGCCGATCCTGGTGCAGATGCCATTCTTCATCGCGCTGTACTGGGTGCTGCTGTCCAGTGTCGAGATGCGCAACGCGCCGTGGATCGGCTGGATCACCGACCTGTCGTCGATCGACCCGTACTTCATCCTGCCGCTGCTGATGACGGCGTCGACCCTGTTCCAGACTTGGCTGAACCCGACGCCGCCGGACCCGGTGCAGGCCAAGCTGATGTGGATCATGCCGCTGGTGTTCAGCATCATGTTCTTCTTCTTCCCGGCCGGCCTCGTGCTGTACTGGCTGACCAACAACGTGCTGTCGATCGCGCAGCAGTGGTGGATCAACCGGCAGCTCGGCGTGACGAAGTGAGCGCCTGATCGGCGCATGCCGCGAAGCCCCGCCGGTGCCGCCGCGGGGCTTCGCGCTTTGTGATGCCCGCAAAGCCGCGCGACGCCGTGGCGTAGTGCGCGCACGGCGCGGTTCCCCGCGGCCGCGGGGTGTAATCCGGCGCGGCGATGCCGACAATGGGTTTGCGGGGCAGACCCGGACCGAGACCGCCTCGGCCGGCTCGGGAGTCGCGCCGACGGGCGATGCACCCCGTCGCGCTCCCCCCGCGCCAACACCCTGCGGTACGGCGGCGACAATCCGCTGCCGTGCTGCCGCGCCTGTCGGACCCCATCATCGCGATCGCCACCGCCCCCGGGCGCGGTGCGGTGGGTATCGTGCGCGTGTCGGGCCGCGATCTGGCGCCGCTGATCGCGGCGGTGTGCGCGCGCCCGCTGCCGCCGCGGCACGCCGTCTACGGCGCGTTCGTCGATGCCCACGGCGCCGCGATCGACCACGGGCTGGCGCTGCACTTCCCGGCGCCGGCGAGCTACACCGGCGAAGACGTGCTCGAGCTGCAGGCCCACGGCGGTCCCGTCGTGCTGCAGCTGCTGCTCGCGCGCTGCCTCGAAGCGGCTGCCGAGACGGATCCCGCGACCGGGCGCGAGCGGCTGCCGGGCCTGCGCGTGGCCGAGCCGGGCGAGTTCACGCAGCGCGCGTTCCTCAACGGCAAGATGGACCTCGCGCAGGCCGAGGCGGTGGCCGACCTGATCGACGCCAGCACCGAGGCCGCGGCGCGCTCGGCCGGACAGTCGCTGTCGGGCGCGTTCTCGCGCGAGGTCGATGCGCTGCGTGAGCGCATCGTGCGGCTGCGCATGCTCGTCGAGGCGACGCTCGACTTCCCCGAGGAGGACATCGACTTCCTGCGCCAGGCCGACGCCGACGGGCAGCTCGCGGCGATCGTGCACACGCTCGACGCGACGCTGGAGCGCGCGCGCCAGGGCGCGCTGCTGCGCGAGGGCATCCACATCGTGCTCGCCGGCCAGCCCAACGTTGGCAAGAGCTCGCTGCTCAACGCGCTGGCCGGCGCCGAGCTGGCCATCGTGACGCCGATCCCGGGCACGACGCGCGACCAGATCGGGCAGACGATCCAGATCGAGGGCGTGCCGCTGCACGTCGTCGACACCGCCGGGCTGCGCGAGACCACCGACGAGGTCGAGCGCATCGGCGTCGCACGCAGCTGGCAGGCGATCGCCGGCGCCGACGCCGTGCTGTTCCTGCACGACCTGACGCGCCGCGGCCAGCCCGACTACGACGCCGCCGAGGCGGCGATCGCGCAGCGCCTCGGGCTGCCCGCCGCCGAGGCCAGCGACGCGCGCGTGCTGCACGTGTTCAACAAGGCCGACGCGGCGCCGCCGCGCGCGCTGCCCGTCGGGGCGATCGCGCTGTCGGCGCGCAGCGGCGAGGGGCTCGCGACGCTGCGCCGCGCGCTGCTCGAGCACGTGGGCTGGCACGCGGTGCCCGAAGGGGTGTTCATCGCCCGCGCGCGCCACGTGCAGGCGCTCAGGCGCACTGCCGCGCACCTCGCGCGCGCCGGCGAGCATCTGCACGCGCCGAACCCGGCGCTGGACCTGTTCGCCGAAGAGCTGCGCCTGGCGCACGACGCGCTCGGCGAGATCACCGGCCGCATGACGCCCGACGAGCTGCTCGGCGAGATCTTCGCGCGCTTTTGCATCGGCAAGTGAGCGCGCGGCGGCGGCGCGGCCGGTGTCAGTGCCGTCAGTGCCCGTCGAACTCGACCAGCGTGTGCACCGCAAGACCCGCGTCGCGCAGCTTCTTCGAGCCGCCGAGCTCGGGCAGGTCGACGATCGCGGCACCCTCGATCACGGTCGCGCCGAGCCGCTCGAGCAGCCGCTTGCCGGCCATCATCGTGCCGCCGGTGGCGATCAGGTCGTCAATCAGCACGACGCGCGCGCCGGGCTGCACGGCGTCGGTGTGCATCTCGACGGTGGCGTTGCCGTATTCGAGCTCGTAGGTCTCGGCCACCGTCTCGAACGGCAGCTTGCCCTTCTTGCGGATCGGCACGAAGCCGACGTTGAGCTCGTAGGCCACCACCGCTCCGATGATGAAGCCGCGCGCGTCGAGCCCGGTGATCGCGTCGGGCCGGGTGTCGAAGTAGCGGTGCACGAACTCGTCGATCAGCACGCGGAACACGCGCGGCTGCGCGAGCAGCGGCGTGATGTCGCGGAACATCACGCCCGGCTCGGGCCAGTCGGGCACGGTGCGGATCGTCTGCTTGATCAGGGTGCGAGGGTCCATCGCGCCGCGATGATAGGCGCGCGGCGTGCGGCCGCTTCAGGCGAGGTTCAGCCGCGCGAGCACCTGCGGGCGGCCGCCGTCGGTGGCAGCTTTCAGCAGCAGGCCCTCGGCCGACGAGGTCGAGTTGCCGGTGAGGTCGTTGAGCACGAACTGGTGCGTGACCCAGACCTCGAAGCGAGCGGCCGGCACCGCGGCGAGCGCATCGCGCAGCTGCGCGATGCGGCGCTCGCGGGTCGTGGCGTCCGCGCCGGTCGGCGACGCGAGCGCATCCCACACCACGTGGCGGCCGAACGCGAGCTGCGCCGTGTCGATGCAGCGGCACCACGGGCTCGATCGCACCGCCGCGGGCTCGAGCCCACGGGCGCGGAACCACTCGCCGAGCCGGCGCGCCTGCGCGCGGCCGTCGTCGCTCAGGTTGCGCTGCGTCGCGCAGTCGCCGAGGCGGAAGCCCGGCGGGTCGAAGGTGCCGGGCGCCAGCGCGTGGCGGAACGCCGCGACGACGCCGCCGGCGCGCAGCGCGTCGACGACGTCGTCGCCGGCCGCGCGTGCCAGGGCCGGCGCCGCCAGTGCGGCCAGCAGCAGCGGGCGGCGCCGCAGCCCGTCAGGCCACCGGCTGGAACGCATAGCCGTTGCCCGACACCGTCTTGCGGCCGAACGCGGGGAACGGGAAGTGGAAGCCGCCGACGAGCGCGTTGCTGGCGGCCACGCGCGCCAGCATCTCGCGGCGCACCTTGCGCGCCGCGTCGGGGTCCATGTCGAACTGCACGGCCCAGTCGGGGTTGCGCGCGAACAGCACCGGCACGTTGGTCAGGTCGGCGAGGTAGGTGAAGACCTGGCCGCCGGACGTGGCCTCGAACAGCGTATGGCCGGGCGTGTGGCCGAACGCGGCGATCGACGTGATGCCCGGCAGCACCGCGCTGCCCGGCTCGAAGCGCACCAGCCTGTCGGCCGGCATGCCGTCGAACACGCGGCGTGCGCCCTGGAACGCTCCCTTCAGGCCCTCGGGGGCGGCGGCCATCTTCGCGTCGTCCATCCAGAACGCGTGCTCGACCGAGGGCACGTAGACCTTTGCGTTCGGGAACGTCCAGCTGCCGTCGCGCTTGCGCAGGCCGTTGATGTGGTCGCCGTGGTAGTGGCTGACCAGCACGTGCGTGATGTCGCCCGGCTGCAGGCCGGCGGCGGCGAGGTTCGCGAGGAACTTGCCGGCGGTCGGCGGCGCGAACTCGCCCAGGCCGGTGTCGATCAGGATGCGCTCGGCGCCACGCACGATCACGAACGGCGTGAACGGGATGTCGATGTAGTCGGTCGACAGGTTCTGCGACGCGAGCATCGCCTTGACTTCGGCGATCGGCGCATTGCGCACGAACTCCTCGCCCAGCGGGCGGCGCGCGACGCCGTCGTTGACGGCGATGACCTCGATGTCGCCGACCTTCTGCCGCGCGAAGCCCGGGTTCGGCAGCGTCGGCGTGCCGAGGCTCGGCGCGCTTTGCGCCCAGACCGGCACGAAGGGCATCGCGGACCACGCGGCCGTGACGGCGGCCGCGCCGAGGAAGTGGCGTCGTTGCAGCATGCCGAACCCTTGGGTGACGATGTGAACGGCGGAGTCTGAGCGGAAACCGATGGGCACGGGCTTGCCCTCGGTCAATGCCTGACGGGGCCGAGGGTTTTCGTGCGGGGCGCGCCTCGCGGTTGCCGGCCTCGGGGCCGACCTGGACGGGCTCGCCGCTGCGGCACACTGCGCTCCCATGCCGATCCCGCGCGTCCACGTCGATGTCCCGCTCGCGGCCGGCGCACGCGTCGAACTGCCACCGGCCGCCGCGCGGCACGTGCAGGTGCTGCGTCTGCAGCCGGGCGATGCGCTGACGCTGTTCGACGGCCACGGCGGCGAATGGGACGCACGGATCGCCGGGATCGGGCGCCAGCGCGTGAGCGTCGAGCTGGGGGCCCACCGTCCCGTCGAGCGTGAGCTGCACCGGGCCGTGACGCTCGCGCTGGGCATGCCGGCCAACGAGCGGATGGACGCGCTCGTCGAGAAGGCCGCCGAGCTCGGCGCCGCGGCGGTGCAGCCGCTGGTTGCGCAGCGCTCGGTGCTTCGGCTGGCCGGCGAGCGCGCCGAGCGCCGCTGCGCGCACTGGCAGGCGGTGGCCGTCGCGGCGTGCGAGCAGTGCGGGCGCAACCGCGTGCCCGCCGTCGCGCCGGTGCGCGGGCTTGGCGACTGGCTGCGGGCGCTGCCCGCGGTGTCTCCCGATGAAGCCCGCCTTCTGCTGAGTGTCGCTCCCGACGCCATCGCGCTGCCGTCCGCCGCCACGGGTGCCCGCACGCTGATGCTGCTCAGCGGCCCCGAGGGCGGGCTGGATCCCGACGAAGAACGCGCCGCGCGCGAACGCGGCTTCGTGCCGGTCACGCTCGGTGCGCGCGTGCTGCGCGCCGACACGGCGCCGCTCGCGGCGCTGGCGTGGCTGGCGCTCCAGGACCTTGCATGAACCGACACCTGCTGCTGCTCGCGCTGGCCCAAGGGCTGTACCTGACGAACAACGTCGCGTTCATCGCGATCAACGGGCTGGTCGGCCTCGCGCTGGCGCCGGTGGCGTGGATGGCGACGCTGCCGGTCACCGGCTACGTCGCCGGCGGCGCGCTGGCCACCGGGCTCGTCGCGCGCCACCAGCGCCGCTTCGGGCGCCGCGGCGCATTCCAGATCGGCCTGGCGGTGGCGATCGTCTCGGCCGGGCTGTGCGCGTGGGCGGCGATGACGCGCAACTTCTGGCTGCTGACCGCCGCGACGATGCTCGCCGGCTACTACAACGCCAACGGCTCGCTGTACCGCTTCGCCGCCGCCGAGCTCGTCGCGCCGTCGTACAAGGAGAAGGCGATCTCGTGGGTGCTGGCCGGCGGCATCCTCGGCGCCGTCGTCGGCCCCAACCTCGCGAGTGCGACGCGCGAGTGGTTCGTGCAGCCGTTCGCCGGCGTCTACGTCGCGCTGATGGGTGTGGCCGCGCTCGGGCTCGCGGTGATCTCGCTGGTCCGCTTCCCGCCGCTGCCCGGGGCCGGCAGCGCCGCGCCGCAGGGGCGGCCGCTGCGCGAGATCGCGCGCCAGCCGGTGTTCGTCGTCGCGGTGGCCGGCTGCGCGCTCGGCTACGGCGTGATGAACCTGCTGATGGCGGCCACGCCGATCGCGATGGCGCAGTGCGCGCACCCGTTCTCGGCCGCGGCGCTCGTGCTCGAGTGGCACGTGCTGGGCATGTTCGTGCCGAGCTTCTTCACCGGCAGCCTCGTCAAGCGCTTCGGCGCGCTGCCGGTGATGACGGTCGGGCTGGTGCTGAACTTCGCCTGCGTCGCGATCGCGCTGTCGGGCGTCGACCTGATGCACTTCCTCGCCGCGCTGTTCGCGCTCGGCGTGGGCTGGAACTTCCTGTTCATCGGCGGCACGACGCTGGCCACCGAGGCCTACCGCCCCGAGGAGCGCACGACGGCGCAGGCTGGCGTCGACTTCTGGGTCTACTTGACGATGACGCTGACCTCGTTCGGCTCCGGCGCACTCGTGACCACCGGCGGCTGGACGTTCATGAACGTCGGCAGCCTGGTGCCGCTCGCGCTGCTGGCGGCCGCGCTCGGCTGGCTCGCGTGGCTGCGGCGTCGCCGCCCGGCGCCGCGTCCTGCCGCCTGAGCCGGCGATGCGCGACGCCGCGGACCTCGCGCACGCGCCGTTCACGCCGCTCGCGCGGCAGCCCGCGTGACGACAATGCGCGCATGACTGCCGCCGCGCCGCTGCTCGAGATCGACCGCCTGAGCGTGCGCTTCGGCGACGCGACCGTCGTCGACGACGTGTCGTTCTCGATCGCCGCGGGCGAGAAGTTCGCGCTCGTCGGCGAGTCGGGCTCGGGCAAGTCGATCACGGCCCTGTCGATCCTGCGCCTGGTCGACGCGGCGACGACGACGGGCGCGATCCGTTTCGCCGGCGAAGACCTGCTCGCCAAGCCCGAGCGCGCGATGCGCGCGCTGCGCGGTGCCGACATCGCGATGATCTTCCAGGAGCCGATGACGGCGCTGAACCCGCTGTACACGGTGGGCAACCAGATCGGCGAGGTGCTCGAGCTGCACGAGGGTCTGCGGCCGAACGCGGCGCGCGCACGCGCCGTCGAACTGCTCGCGAAGACGGGCATCCCCGAGCCCGAGCGCCGCGTCGACGCGTACCCGCACCAGCTCTCGGGCGGGCAGCGCCAGCGCGCGATGATCGCGATGGCGCTCGCGGGGCGGCCCCGCCTGCTGATCGCCGACGAGCCGACGACGGCGCTCGACGTCACGATCCAGGCGCAGATCCTCGATCTGCTCGACGCGCTGCAGCGCGAGATGGGCATGGCGCTGCTGTTCATCACGCACGACCTGAACCTCGTGCGCCGCTTCACGCACCGGGTCGGCGTGATGGAGCGTGGCCGCCTCGTCGAGACCGGGCCGACCGCCGCCGTCTTCGACGCGCCGCAGCATGCCTACACGCGGCGCCTGCTCGCGAGCCGGCCGCAGCGCGTCGCGCCGCCGGTGGCCGACGACGCGCCGGTGCTCGTCGAGGGACGGGGCATCGACGTGACGTTCCCGATCCCGCTGGGGTGGTTTCGCAAGCGCGACTTCGTCGCGGTGCGCCAGGCCACGCTCGAGCTGCGGCGCGGCGAGACGCTGGGCATCGTCGGCGAGTCGGGCTCGGGCAAGACGACGCTGGGCATGGCGCTGCTGGCGCTGCAGCCGATCGCCGCCGGCACCGTGCGCCTGGGCGACGTGCGCCTCGACGACGCGCCGCGCGAGACGCTGCGCCGGCTGCGCCGACGGATGCAGGTCGTGTTCCAGGACCCGTTCGCGAGCCTGAGCCCGCGCATGACGGTGGGGCAGATCGTCGGCGAGGGCCTCGCGCTGCACCGCCCCGAGCTGACGCCGGCCGAGCACGAGGCCGCGGTGCTCGCGATGCTCGACGAGGTCGGCCTGTCGGAGCGCCACGGCGTGCCGCTCGTGCTGCAGCGCTACCCGCACGAGTTCAGCGGAGGCCAGCGCCAGCGCATCGCGATCGCGCGTGCCGTCGTGCTGCGCCCCGAGCTGCTCGTGCTCGACGAGCCGACCTCGGCGCTCGACGTGTCGGTGCAGCAGCAGGTGCTCGCGCTGCTCGCCGACTTGCAGCGGCGCTACGGCATGAGCTACGTCTTCATCAGCCACGACCTGGCCGTCGTGCGCGCGATGGCGCACCGCGTGCTGGTGATGAAGGACGGCGCCGTCGTCGAGGCGGGCGACGCCGAGCAGGTGTTCGCCGCGCCGCGCGAGGCCTACACGCGCGAGCTGCTGGCCGCCGCGCAGCTCGCCTGATCGCGGCGGGCCGCAGGCGATGGCCGATTCGCGTTACCGTACGGACGACGGGGACACACCGATGACGAAGACGACGATGGCGGCCGCCGTGCTGCTGGCGCTGGGGCTCGCGGGCTGTGCCGTGGAGTGGAGCAACCGCGAGGTCGTGCGCGAGGAGGTGCAGCGCATGGCACCGCCGGGCTCGGTCTACACCGGCTGGCGCGTGTTCCAGGACAAGTGTGCGAGCTGCCACGGCCCGGCGGCCACCGGCACCGCCGGCGGGCCCGACCTGCTGCCGCGCGTGCGCGAGATGGGCGAGCGCCGCTTCGTCGGCCTCGTGCTGCAGCGCTACGACTGGGGCATGCCCGGCGAGACGGCCCGCGCGAGCGGGCCGGCGCAGGACGCGCTGGTCGAGGACGTCGTGCAGCGCCGCGCTCGGGGCGCGCGGCCTACTTCAGCAGGCCCTCGGCGCGCATCGCGGCCTGCACCGCGGGCCGCGCACCGACACGCGCGACGAAGGCCGTGAGGTTTTGCAGCGGCGCGATGTCGACGCCGACGTACTTGCCCCAGCCGGCGACGACGAAGAGGTAGGCGTCGGCGACGCTGAACGCGTCGCCGAGGACGTACGGGCGGGCGGCGAGTTCGCCGTCGACCCACTGCAGCCGCTGCAGCAGGCGGTTGCGCGTGGCGTCCTTCACCGCGTCGGGCATCGCCGGGTTGAACAGCGGGCTGAAGCCGCCCTTGTGCAGCTCGGTGGCGGTGAAGTTGAGCCATTCGATCAGCCGGTAGCGCGCCATCGTGCCCCAGGCCGGTGCCAGCTGCTTGGCCGGGACTTGGTCGGCGACGTACTGCACGATCGCCGGGCCCTCGCGCAGTCGCTGGCCGTCGTCGAGCTCGAGCAGCGGCACGTAGCCCAGCGGGTTGATCGCGGTGTAGTCGCTGCCGTCGGGCAGCTTCTTCGTCTTCGTCGGCGCGGGCACCGCCTCGAACGGCAGGCCCGACTCATGCAGCACGATGTGGGGGCTCAGCGAGCAGGCGCCGGGGCTGTAGTACAGCTTCATCGTTCGGTCCGGAAGTGGCAGGGAATGCGAAGATAGTGCAAGCCGCGGCGCCGTGCCGGCGTGTGGCGGCCACGCCTTTTGGGAGACAGCGGCATGCCGCGTGCGGTCCTCGACGAATCGAAACTCCACCCGGCGATCCGCGAGCGCGTCGCCGGGCTGCACGCCGACCTCGTGCGCGAGGTGCAGCAGGCGGTGGCGGCGCACGCGGTGGTCGTCGTCGGGATGGGCGGCAACCCGTTCGTCAAGAAGGCGCGCCGCGCGCTCGATGCCGCCGGCATCGCGCACCACGACCTCGACTACGGCAACTACCTCGGCCCGTGGCGGCGGCGCAATGCGCTGAAGATGTGGACCGGCTGGCCGACGTTTCCGATGGTGTTCGTGCGCGGCACGCTGATCGGCGGCGCGGCCGAGACCGAGGCGCTGCTGGCCAGCGGCGAACTGCAGCGCCTGCTCGCGTGAGCGGCGCGCGGCACTGGCGCGCACTCGCGGCGGCGGCCGGCGCGGCGCTGCTCGCCGGGGCCGCCGCGGCGCAGACGCTGACGCTCACGCCGTGCCGCCTGGCCGGCGTCGAGCACGAGGCGCGCTGCGGCCGGCTCGCGCGCCCGCTCGACCCGGCGCGCCCCGACGGGCCGTCGATCGAGCTGCACGTCGCCGTGCTGCCGGCGCTCGCGCGCCACCCGCGGCCCGACCCGGTGCTGTTCCTCGCCGGCGGGCCGGGGCAGAGCGCGATCGAACTCGCCGGCCACGTGCAGCGGCTGCTCGGCCCGCTGGGCCGGCGGCGCGACCTCGTGCTCGTCGACCAGCGCGGCACCGGGCGCAGCGCGCCGCTCGCGTGCAGCCGCGGGCCGGGCGAGCTGGCCGGCGTCGACGCGCAGGTCGCGCACCTGCTCGCGTGCCGCGACGAGCTCGCGCGGCGTCCCGAACTCGGTGGCCCCGACGGCTTGCGTCACTTCACGACGCCGCGCGCGGCCGAGGACCTCGACGCAGTGCGTCGCGCGCTCGGCGCCGGGCAGGTCAACCTGGTGGCGGTGTCGTACGGCACGCGCGTCGCGCTCGAGGTGATGCGCCGCTTTCCGCAGACGGTGCGCCGCGCCGTGCTCGACGGCGTCGCGCCGCCCGACATGGCGCTGCCGCAATCGTCGGCGCTCGACGCGCAGGCCGCGCTCGACGCGCTGTTCGACGCCTGCGCCGCCGACACCGCGTGCCAGACCCGCCACCCGGCACTGCGCGCGCAGTGGCAGCGCGCGCTGGAGCGGCTGCCCGCGACGGTGACGCTGGCCGACGCGCGCACCGGGGCGCCGACGCCGACGTGGCTGACACCCGATGCGGCGCTCCCGGCGCTGCGGCTCGCGCTGTACTCGCCGCTGCTCGCGTCGGCGCTGCCGTTCGCGATCGACGAGGCCGCGCAGGGCCGCTGGCAGCCGCTGCTCGGCCTCGGCCAGGCGCTGAGCGCCGGCGCGCGCCAGCCGGTCGTGGCCGCCGGCGCGCACTTCGGTGTCGTCTGCGCCGAGGACGCGCCGCGCGCCGCCGCGCTGCCGCCGCCGGCGACGGTGCTGGGTGCCAGCGTCGCGCGGCTGTACGAGCGGGTCTGCGCGGCGTGGCCGCGGGGCGACCTGCCGGCCGGCTTCGACACGCTCGCGCCGGCGCCGGCACCGGTGCTGCTGCTGTCCGGCGGGCTCGACCCGGTCACGCCGCCGCGCCACGGCGAGCGCGTGCGCGACGCGCTCGGCGCGCAGGCGCGCCACGCCGTGGTGCCGAACGCCGGCCACGGTGTGCTCGCGCTGCCGTGCGTGCGCGACGCGGCGCAGCGCTTCGTCGACGCGGCGAGTGCCGCGCAGGCGCTGGCGGTCGACGTCGACTGCGCGCGCGCGGTGCCGCGACCGCCGGTGTGGGCACCCCCCGCAGTGGAGGCGTCGCCGTGATCGAGGTGCACGGGCTCGTCAAGCGCTTCGGCGGCGCGCGGCGCGCGCCCCCGGTGGCCGCCGTCGACGGCGCCACCTGGCGTGCCGACGACGGCCGCATCACGGCGCTGCTCGGCCCCAACGGCGCCGGCAAGACGACGACGCTGCGGCTCGTCGCCGGGCTGATCACACCCGACGCCGGCGGCGTGCGCATCGACGGCATCGACGTCGCGGCGCAGCCGGCCGCGGCGCGCGCGCGGCTGGGCGTGCTCGGCGACGCGCGCGGGCTGTATCCGCGACTGACCGCGCGCGAGAACATCGTCTACTTCGCACGGCTGCACGGCATGGCCACCGCGGCCGCGCAGGCGCGCGCCGATGCGCTGGCCGCGCAGCTGGGCATGGTCGAGCTGCTCGACCGCCGCACCGAGGGCTTCAGCCAGGGCGAGCGGATGAAGACGGCGCTCGCGCGCGCGCTGGTGCACGACCCGCCGAACGTCGTCCTCGACGAGCCGACCAACGGGCTCGACGTCGTCGCGACGCGCGCGCTGCGCGACGTGCTGCGCCGGCTGCGCGACGAGCTGGGCAAGTGCGTCGTCGTCTCGACGCACGTGATGCAGGAGGTCGAGCGGCTGGCCGACCGCGTGATCGTGATGGCGCGCGGCCACACGGTGGCCGAGGGCAGCGTCGCCGCGCTGTGCGCGCGCGCCGGCGAGCGCGACTTCGAGGCGGCTTTCGTGCGGCTGGCCTACGGCGACGCCGCAGTGGGCGGGGAGGCGCGATGACGGGCGCGGTGTGGACCGTGTGGCGCAAGGAGCTGCTCGACGCGTGGCGCGATCGGCGCACGCTGTGGACCGTGCTGGCCAGCGCGGTGGCCGTCGGCCCGCTGGCACTGGTGCTGCTGTCGACGCTGGTCGCCGACCTCGAGGCGCGCGCGCAGGCGCGCGAGGTGTGGGCGGTCGGCCTCGGCCACGCGCCGACGCTGCGCAACTTCCTCGAGCGCCAGACCTGGACGGTGCACGACGCTCCCGCCAGCTATGAGCCAGCGCTGCGCGAGCAGCGGCTCGCGCACCCGGTGCTCGTCGTCGGCGACGACTTCGAGGACGCGCTCGCGCACGCTCGCGCGCCGGTCGTCGAGGTCGTCTCGGCCAGCGGCAACGCACGCGCCGAGGCCGGCGCGGCGCAGCTGATGCAGCTGCTCGCCGGTTTCAACCAGGAGCAGGCGACGCTGCGGCTCGCGGTGCGAGGCGTTCCCGCCTCGATGCTCGAGGCCGTGCGCGTGCAGCCGCGCGACGTCGCCGAGCCCGGGCAGCGCGCCGCGCAGCTGACGGCGATGCTGCCGTTCTTCGTGCTGCTGGCGGTGCTGTACGGCGCGCTGAACGCCGCGCTCGACACGACGGCTGGCGAGCGCGAGCGCGGCTCGCTCGAGCCGCTGCTGGCCAACCCGGTGCCGCCGCTGTCGCTGGTGGTTGGCAAGTGGGCCGCGGTGACGACGGTGGCCGTCGTGCTGGCGCTGCTGGCCGCATTCGGCTTCCTGCCCGGGCAGTGGCTGCTCGCGAGCGACGCGCTGGCCGCGCTGCTGCGCTACGGGGCCGGCGAGGCGCTGCGCTTCGTCGCACTGCTGGTGCCGCTGGCCGCGGCCGCGTCGGCGCTGATGATGGCGGTGGCGATCCGCAGCCGCAGCGTCAAGGAGGCGCAGGCGAGCACGACGCTGGTCGTGCTCGCGATCTCGCTGCTGCCGCTGGTCACGCTGTTCGGCCAGCGCAGCGAGCAGCCCTGGCACCTGTGGGTGCCGGGACTCGCGCACAGCGTGCTGATGACGCGCGTGCTGCGCGGCCAGGCGCTCGCCGCGCCCGACGTGCTGCTGCCGGCCGCGGTGTGCGTCGCGCTGACGGGCATCGCGCTGGCGTCGGTCGCGCGGGCGCTGCGCGGCAGCGCGTTGCGCTGAGCCGGTCGCGCCTACCGGGGGGTCGGCACCGGCGCCGCGGCCGCGGGCAGCGCACGCCGTCGCGGGGCCGGCACGGCTGCGCGGTCGCCGCCCCCCTCGAGGGCGCGGTGGACCTCGCGCTGCCACGGCAGCGCGACGACGATCGCATTGAGGTGGCGCGCGGCCTGCCACGCGGTCAGCACCTCGCCGGCGTCGCCGAGCAGCTTCAGGTTGGTCAGCACGGCCATCGGGTCGAGCATCGCGACGACGCCGCGCGAGACCTGGACCCAGTCCCACGCGACGCCGACGTGGCCGTCGTCGCAGGGCCACACCCACATCGTCTGGCCGGCCGGCGCGCGCGCATGCGCGTCGGTGCAGAAGACGTGGGTGCCGTGGTGCTCGAAGTGCCGCGGCAGCGGCTGGCCGACCGCCCGGTACACCGGGGGCCAGGCACGCAGGGTCCAGGCAGGGGGCATGTGTCGGTCCTCGCTCGCGCGTCGGCGCGCATCTGTGTCGGTATAGTCTTGCGAAGCCCTGCCTGTTCACAACCTGTAAAGGCTTGCAGGTCGCCCGCTGGGGAACCGACCCGACGACGCCACCTCGATGCTGCAAAGCGACTTCCGTTCGGTGCTGGCGGCCAACGACCGCGAGTCGTTCCGCGAGGCGGTCGTGCGGGTCGCCGAGCGGCTGGGCTTCACGACGGTGTCGGCGATCGCGGTCGTCGACCGCGGCCGCGACACCGAGTTCGTGTCGGTGGGCAACATTCCGTCGGCCTACGAGAACGTCTACGTCGACGTCCAGGCCTGGCGGCGCGATCCGGTGATGCAGCACCTGCGGCGCAAGTCGGTGCCGATCCTGTGGAACCAGGCGACCTACACCCGCGAGGGCGCCGGCGACCTGTGGGAGCAGCAGGCGGCGTTCGGTTTTCGCACCGGCATCGCGATGGCGCTGCACCTGCCCGAGGGCAACCACTTCGTGCTCGGCGTCGACCGAGACCAGCCGCTGCCCGACGACGTGGACGAACTCACGCGCATCGTCGCGCACCTGCAACTGTTCGCGGTGCACGCGCAGGACGCGGCGTTCCGCGTCCTCGTGTCGGCCGAGCACCGGCCGCAGACGCCGAACCTGACGCCGCGCGAGCTCGAGGTGCTGCGCTGGACGATGGAGGGCAAGACGGCGTGGGAGGTCGGCGCGATCCTGGGCATCAGCGAGCGCACCGCGGTGATGCACCTGAGCAATGCGACGCACAAGCTCGGCTGCACGACGAAGCATCAGGCCGTCGTCAAGGCGCTGCGCCTGGGGCTGATCGACTGACCGGCGGCGCGACCCTGTAAGAGTTGACAGTTTCGCGCCGCGCACGGCGCTGCTTGAATGACTTCGGTTCCACCGAAGCCACGTTCAAGGAGGCGCCATGTTCAAGTCCCGTTCCAAAGCCAAGACCCCTGACCGCGTGCGCGACGCCAAGCCGGCGGTCGAGACGCCCAAGCACGAGTCGCGCGAGTCGCAGCCGCGCACGCTCGAGCTGCAGGACCTGACCAAGGTCGCCGGCGGCCTGCTGCCCAAGGGCGGATGGGGACAAAGGTAAGCGGCTTCGACTCCATCTTCCGCCCCGAGGCGGTCGAGCACCAGCGACAGGCCTGGCTCGGCAGCATCCAGCTGGTGCGGCCGCTGTCGCTGAGCGTGCTGACCGGTGCCGTCGTCGTCGCGCTCGGACTGACGCTGGCCACGCTCGCGTGGGGCGAGTACACGCGCAAGGCGCGCGTGGCCGGCGTGCTGGTGCCCGAAGCGGGGGTGGCGCGTCTGGTGCCGCCACAAGCCGGCGTGGTGCTCGAGCGGCGCGCCGGCGAGGGGCAGCGCGTGCAGCGCGGCGACGTGCTGTTCGTGCTGTCGCTCGACCGCGCGACGGCCGGCGGCGACGCCCAGGTGCAGGTGCAGCAGGCGCTGGCAGCGCGCGAGCGCAGCCTCGCGGAGACGGCGCAGCGTCAGCGCGAGCGGCTCGAGGTGCAGCGCGCGGCGCTGCAGAGGCGTCTGGTCGAGATGCAGCGCGAGGCCGCTCAGCTGGCGGCCGAGGCGGATCTGCACCGCCAGCGGCTCGCGCTCGCACAGCAGTCGCTCGCGCGGCTGCAGGACCTGCAGCGCGAGCAGTTCATCTCGTCGGCGCAGGTGCAGGCACGGTCGGAGGAGGTCCTGGGGTTGCAGGCACAGCTGCAGGCGCTCGCGCGCGCGCGAGCCGCGCACGAGCGCGAGATCGCCGCCGTCGAGGCCGAGCTTCGCGAACTGCCGTTGCGCCAGCGCGAGCGCGACGCCGAGATCGCGCGCGAGCGGGCCCTGGTGCAGCGCGATGCCATCGACAGCGAAGCGCAGCGGCGGCTGCTCGTGCGCGCACCGCACGACGGCGTGCTCACCGCGGTGCTCGCCGAACCGGGGCAGGCGGTGTCGCCGTCGCAGGCGCTCGCGAGTGTCGTGCCCGCCGATGGCGCGCTGCTCGCGCACCTGTACGCGCCGTCGAGCGCGATCGGTTTCATCCGTGCCGGGCAGCCGGTGCGGCTGCGTTACGAGGCCTTCCCGTTCCAGAAGTTTGGCCACCACGAGGGCCGCGTGCTGCAGGTGTCGCGCACGCCGCTGCCGCCCGGCGAAGTGCCCGCCAGTGCCCGTGACGAGCCGATGTACCGCATCACGGTGGCGCTCGAGCGGCAGACGGTGCGCGCCTATGGCAGCGAGCAGCCGCTTGCGGCCGGGATGCAGCTCGAGGCCGATGTGCTGCTCGAGCGCCGGCGGCTGATCGAGTGGATCTTCGAGCCGCTGCTGTCGGTGGCCGGTCGCCTCTGAAGTTGGCGATGCAGCCGCTGCGGGGACGTCGTTGGGGACACGCGTGAGCGCCGGCGCGCGCTGGCACCTGGACTTGGCGCTGGGCCTGGGCCTGAAGCGCGTGCCGATGGTGCTGCAGACCGAGGCCGCCGAGTGTGGCCTCGCGTGCCTGGCGATGGTCGCGGCCGCGCACGGTCACGACACCGATCTCGCGACGCTGCGCCGGCGCTTTTCGCTGTCGCTCAAGGGCGCGACGATGGCCGACCTGGTGCGCTTCGCCGACCAGCTGCGCCTGCAGTCGCGCGCGCTGCGCGCCGAGATCGAGCACCTCGGTGGCCTCGCGACGCCGTGCATCCTGCACTGGGACCTGAACCACTTCGTCGTGCTCGTCGAGGTGCGGCGCGGGGTGGCGGTGATCCACGACCCGGCGCGCGGCATCCGCCGTCTGAAGCTCGACGAGGTCTCGCGCCACTTCACCGGCATCGTGCTCGAGCTCGCGCCGATGGCCGACTTCGCGCCGAAGCGAGAGCGTCAGCAGGTGCGCGTGACGCAGCTGCTCGGCCACGTGAGCGGGCTCAAGCGCTCGCTGGCGCAGGTGTTCGTGCTCGCGCTCGCGCTCGAGCTGTTCATGCTGCTGAGCCCGTTCTACCTGCAGTGGGTCGTCGACGGCGTGTTGGTCAGCGCCGACCGCGACCTGCTGCTGACGCTGGGTGTCGGCTTCGCGTTGCTGGTGCTGATCCAGGTCGGCACCGCGGCGATCCGCTCGTGGGCGGTGCTCGTGCTGTCGGCGACGCTGAACCTGCAGTGGCTCGGCAACGTGTTCGCGCACCTGATGCGCCTGCCGGTGGCGTGGTTCGAGCGCCGTCACACCGGCGACATCTGGTCGCGCTTCGGCGCCGTGCAGCAGATCCAGAAGACGCTGACGACGAGCTTCATCGAGGCGCTGCTCGACGGGCTGCTCGTCGTGCTGACGCTCGTGATGATGACGGTCTACAGCGTCACGCTGACGCTGATCGCGGTCGGCGCGGTGGTGCTCTACGGCGGACTGCGCTGGGTCTTCTTCCGTCCGCTGCGCGACGCGACCGAGGAGGCACTGGTGCACGAGGCCAAGCAGTCGAGCCACTTCCTCGAATCGCTGCGTGGCGTGCAGGCGATCAAGCTGTTCAACCGCCAGGCCGACCGCCAGGCGCGCTTCATGAACCTCGTCGTCGACGCGATGAACGCCGATCTGGCGACGCGCAAGCTGGACCTGGCCTTCCACGTCTCGCACCGGCTGCTGTTCGGGCTGGAGCGCGTCGCGGTGGTGTGGGTCGGTGCGCTGCTGGTGCTCGACCAGTCGCTGTCGGTGGGCATGCTGTTCGCATTCCTGGCCTACAAGGAGCAGTTCGCGCAGCGCTTCTCGGGCCTGATCGACAAGGCCGTCGAGCTGAAGATGCTGCGCCTGCAGGGCGAGCGGCTCGCCGACATCGTGCTCGCCGAACCCGAACGGGAGGTGGACCTGCCTTTGGCGCATCGGCGCGACGTGCCGGCGCGCATCGAGCTGCATGGCGTGCGCTTCCGCTACTCCGACACCGAGCCCGAGGTGCTGCGCGGCGTCAACCTGCTGATCGAGCCGGGTGAGTCGCTGGCCATCGTCGGCCCGTCGGGCGGCGGCAAGACGACGCTGCTCAAGCTGATGGTGGGTATCCACGCGCCGACGACGGGCGAGATCCGCGTCGGCGGCAAGCCGCTGGCGCAGCTCGGGCTGGCGCGCTGGCGCACGATGATCGGCACCGTGATGCAGGACGACCAGCTGTTCGCCGGTTCGATCGCCGACAACATCTGCTTCTTCGACGCCGAGCCCGACCACGGCTGGATCGAGGAGTGCGCGCGGCTGGCGGCGGTGCACGACGAGATCGAGGCGATGCCGATGGGCTACCACACGCTCGTCGGTGACATGGGTGCCAGCATCTCGGGCGGGCAGAAGCAGCGCATCCTGCTCGCACGCGCGCTGTACAAGCGCCCGCAGGTGCTGCTGCTCGACGAGGCCACCAGCGCGCTCGACGTCGACCACGAGCGGCTCGTCAACCAGGCGATCCGCAGGCTGGAATTGACGCGTATCATCGTCGCGCACCGGCCCGAGACGATCGCCAGCGCGGCGCGCGTGATCGTGCTGCACGACGGGCGCGTGTCGCAGGACCTGCGCTCGGTGCCGACCGGGCGCAGCCTCTGACGCCGCTGTGGCGCTTCAGCGCTGCGGCGCCGTCAGCACTTCCCAGCGTTGCAGCGTGGCCATTGCCTCGGCGGCCGAGGCGCCGCACATCGCCGGGGCCGGCTGCAGCGACGCACACACGGCGGGCCGCCGCGGGTCGCCGAACAGCGTGCAGCGCCGCTCGTCGCTCAGGTGCGGGCAGGGCACACCGGCCGGCTTGCCGGCGGGCCACGCCGGCAGCGGCGACGAGATCGACGGTGCGATGCAGCAGGCACCACACCCGGGGCGGCAGTCCATCGAGTGATTGTCGGCAGCGCGGTGTGGTGGTGATCGAAGCCCAACATTGGCGTTATCTATTGAATCGGGCGCAGCAATCGTCATATGATGAACGCGAATCGTTCTCAACCGGGAGTTGCCATGGTCAAGTCGCTGAGCTTCGGCGTCGTCCACCTCGGCATCGCGTTCAGTGTCGGCTACGCGCTGACGGGCGACGTCGCCATCGCCGGCGCGATCACGCTGGTCGAGCCGGCGGTCAATACCGTCGCGCACTACCTCTTCGACCGCTGGTGGGGCCACCCGGCGTGGAAGCGGTGGGCGCAGGGCCTTCGGCGACGCCGGTGGGCGGCGCGGGAGGTGGCCGCCTAAAATTGCGGCACTCTCCGCTCTGCGCCGCCCGGCGGCGCCTCCCCGCGCCGTGCTGTATCCGAAGGAATTCGACGTCATCGTCGTCGGCGGTGGCCATGCCGGCACCGAAGCCGCGCTGGCCGCGGCGCGCATGGGCTGCGCGACGCTGCTGCTGACGCACAACATCGAGACGCTCGGCCAGATGAGCTGCAACCCGTCGATCGGCGGGATCGGCAAGGGCCACCTGGTCAAGGAAGTCGACGCGCTCGGCGGCGCGATGGCGCTGGCCGCCGACGAGGCCGGCATCCAGTTCCGCATCCTCAATTCGAGCAAGGGTCCTGCCGTGCGCGCGACGCGCGCGCAGGCCGACCGCGTGCTCTACAAGGCGGCGATCCGTCGCCGGCTCGAGAACCAACCCAACCTGTGGCTGTTTCAGCAGGCGGTCGACGACCTGATGCTCGAGGGCGACCGCGTCGTCGGCGCGGTGACGCAGGTCGGCGTGCGCTTCCGCGCGCGCGCCGTCGTGCTGACGGCCGGCACCTTTCTCGACGGGCGCATCCACGTCGGGCTGCAGCACTACAGCGCCGGCCGCGCCGGCGACCCGCCGGCGGTCACGCTGTCGGCGCGGCTGAAGGAGCTGAAGCTGCCGCAGGGGCGCCTGAAGACCGGCACGCCGCCGCGGCTCGACGGGCGCACGATCGACTTTGCGAAGCTCACTGAGCAGCCGGGCGACCTCGACCCGGTGCCGGTGTTCAGCTTCATCGGCGATCGCGCGATGCACCCGCGGCAGGTGCCGTGCTGGATCACGCACACCAACGAGCGCACGCACGAGATCATCCGCAGCGGGTTCGACCGCAGCCCGATGTTCACCGGCAAGATCGAGGGCGTCGGCCCGCGCTACTGTCCGAGCATCGAGGACAAGATCAACCGTTTCGCCGACAAGGCGAGCCACCAGATCTTCCTCGAGCCGGAAGGGCTGACGACGAACGAGTTCTACCCGAACGGCATTTCGACCTCACTGCCATTCGACGTCCAGCTCGCCGCGGTGCGGTCGATGCCCGGGCTCGAGCAGGCGCACATCCTGCGTCCCGGCTACGCGATCGAGTACGACTACTTCGACCCGCGCGCGCTGACGTCGAGCTTCGAGACGCGCTCGATCCGCGGCCTGTTCTTCGCCGGCCAGATCAATGGCACGACCGGCTACGAGGAGGCGGCGGCGCAGGGCCTGTTCGCCGGCGTCAACGCCGCGCTGCAGGTGCAGGGGCGAGAGCCGTGGCTGCCCGGGCGCGACGAGGCGTACCTCGGCGTGCTCGTCGACGACTTGATCACGCGCGGCGTCAGCGAGCCGTATCGGATGTTCACGAGCCGCGCCGAGTACCGGCTGCAGCTGCGCGAGGACAACGCCGACCTGCGGCTGACCGAGACCGGGCGCCGGCTGGGCCTCGTCGACGACGCGCGCTGGGACCGCTTCTGCCGCAAGCGCGACGCGATCGCCCGTGAAAGCGAACGCCTGAAGTCGACCTGGGTGCACCCCGGCATCGTCGACGCCGCGCTGGCCGAGCGGCTGCTGGGCAAGGCGATCGAGCGCGAGTACGCGCTGGTCGACCTGCTGCGGCGACCCGGCGTCGGCTACGACGCCGTCGTCGCGCTGCACGCCGATGCCGTCGCCCGGCGTGGTGGCGAGCCGCAGCCTACGGTTTCACGTGAAACGTGGCGCGCCGAGCTCGGCATCGACCTGGCCGACGCCGTGATCGAGCAGGTCGAGATCGCGACCAAGTACGCCGGCTACATCGACAAGCAGCAGGCCGACGTCGCGCGCGCCGCGGCGCTCGAGCACCTGCGGCTGCCGCCGGACCTCGACTACGACCAGGTCGCCGCGCTGTCGTTCGAGGTGCGCCAGAAGCTCAGCCAGCACCGCCCGCAGACACTGGGGCAGGCGTCGCGGATCTCGGGCGTGACGCCGGCGGCGCTGTCGCTGCTGCTCGTGCACCTGCGCAAGGGCCGCTGGAAGGAGTGGGCAGCCAACGACACGCCGGGCGCGGCCAGCGACGCCGCGGCGTGAGCGCGGCCGAACTGCGGCCTGGCATCGACGCCGCAGCCGTCGCGCGGGTCGCGGCCGCGCTCGGGCTGGCGCCGACGCCGGCCCAGTGCGAGAGGCTGGCGGCCTTCGGGCAGCTGCTGCTGCGCTGGAACCGCACCTACAACCTGACCTCGATCCGCGAACCGTCGCAGGTGCTGACGCACCACCTCGCCGACTGTCTGGCGGCGGTGCCGCCGCTGCAGCGCTGGCTGGACGTTCACGGTGAGCACGAGCCGATGCGGCTGCTCGACGTTGGCAGCGGCGGTGGCCTGCCGGGCGTCGTATGGGCCGTGATGCTGCCGGCGCTGCAGATTGTTTGCGTCGACACGGTTGGCAAGAAGGCGGCGTTCGTCCAGCAGGTGGCGGCCGAGCTGCGGCTGCCGAACCTGCGCGGCGTGCACGCGCGCGTCGAGGCGCTCGACGGCCGCTTCGACGTCGTCGCGTGCCGCGCGTTCGCGACGCTGGCCGACTTCGCGGCGCTGACGCGCGGGCACGTCGCGGCCGGCGGCGTCTGGCTCGCGCTGAAGGGGCGCCGTCCCGACGACGAGATCGCCGCGCTGCCGCCCGACATCGACGTGTTTCACGTGGAACCGCTGGCGGTGCCCGGCCTCGACGCCGAACGCTGCCTGGTGTGGATGCGTCCGCGCCACACGGGAGCCGGCTGACGACGCCCACCGGCCGGTTCCGGCGCCGCGAGGCGCCGGCGCGGCCCCGAAACGCGATACCCTCGCGCCCGGCGCGCAACGCCGGCCCTCCCTCCGTAGCTCAAGGCCTTCACGATGTTCGGCATCGCCGACTACCCCGCGTTCTGCCTCGCGATCCTGGTCTTCCTCGCACTGCCCGGGCCGGGCACGTTCGCGCTGCTGACGTCGACCGGCAAGGGCGGCTTCAGGGCCGGTGCGGCGGCGACGGCCGGCGTCATCGTCGGCGACCAGGTGCTGCTGTGGCTCGCGGTGGCCGGCGTCGCCGCGCTGCTTGCGGCGCACCCCGCGCTGTTCCAGGCGGTGCAGTACCTCGGCGCCGCGTACCTGGCCTGGATCGGGCTCAGGCTGCTGTTCGCCCGGCCCGGCGCGAGTTCGCCGGTCGCGATCCATGCCGGCCACTATGCGCGGCAGGCGTTGCTGATCACGCTGCTCAACCCGAAGGCTATCGTTTTCTACATGGCCTTCTTCCCGCTGTTCATCGACCCCGCGACACACCGCGGCGCGCCGACCTTCGCCGCGATGGCCGTGACGATCGCCCTGCTCACCGCTGCGTACGGCCTGCTGCTGTGCGCGTTCGCCCGCGCCGTCAGTGCGCAGGTGCGCCGCCACCAGCGGCTCGCGCACGGCCTCGAGCGCGCCGCCGGCGTCGCGCTCGTCGGCTTCGGCCTGCGCCTGGCCGCACCCTGACCCGCCTTCCCTCCGAAGCCCCCGCAGCCCCTGTCCATGTCCTCGCGCATCTTCTGCATCGCCAACCAGAAAGGCGGCGTCGGCAAGACGACGACCACCGTCAACCTCGCCGCCGGGCTCGCGCGGCTCGGGCAGCGCGTGCTCGTCGTCGACCTCGACCCGCAGGGCAACGCGACGATGGGTTCCGGCATCGACAAGCGCACGCTCGAGTCGAGCGTCTACGACGTGCTGCTCGAGACCGCGACGGTCGCCGAGGCGCGGCGGCGCGCCGATGGCGCCGGCTACGACCTGCTGCCGGCCAACCGCGAGCTCGCCGGCGCCGAGGTCGAGCTCGTCGGGCTCGAGCACCGCAACGAGCGGCTGCGCCGCGCGCTGGCGGCGGCACGCGACGACTACGACGTCGTGCTGATCGACTGCCCGCCGACGCTGAACCTGCTGACGATCAACGGGCTGGTCAGCGCGCACGGCGTCATCGTGCCGATGCAGTGCGAGTACTTCGCGCTCGAGGGGCTGTCGGACTTGGTCAACACGATCCGCCAGATCCACGCCAACCTGAACCGCGACCTGCAGGTCATCGGGCTGCTGCGCGTGATGTTCGACCCGCGCATCACGCTGCAGCAGCAGGTCAGCGACCAGCTCAAGACGCACTTCGGCGACAAGGTGTTCGATACCGTGATCCCGCGCAACGTGCGCCTGGCCGAGGCGCCGAGCTACGGCCAGCCCGGTGTCGTGTTCGACCCGGCGGCCAAGGGGGCGCAGGCCTACCTCGAGTTCGCGCGCGAACTGGTGCAGCGTCTGGCGACGCTGAAGTGACGGGCCGCCGCTGGCGGCTTCGTCCCCAACGTTCTCAGCGAGTTCTACGCGAGCCCCAGGCCCTCGTCGACGCCGAGGTGCACGTTCATGCACTGCACCGCGGCGCCGCTCGCGCCCTTGCCGAGGTTGTCGAGCCGCGCGACGAGTAACGCCTGGTCGGCAGCGCCGAAGACGAAGATGTCGAGGCGGTTCGTGTCGTTGCAGCCCTGCACGTCGAAGAAGCCGTCGGCCAGCGTCGCCGGGTCCGACAGCGGCATCACGCGCACGAAGCGCTCGCCGGCGTAGCGGTGTTGCAGCGCCGCGTGCAGCGCGGCGGCGTCGACGCCGCCCGGCAATTGCGTGTAGTGCAAGGGCACACTCACCGCCAAGCCCTTGTAGAACGGGCCCACGACGGGCAGGAACATCGGCCGCGCGTGCAGCCCCGTGTGCGCCACCATCTCGGGAATGTGCTTGTGCGCAAGCGACAGCGCGTACGGGCGCGGCGCCTGCAGCCGCGCGTCGCCACCGGCGGCGTACTGCTCGATCATCTTTTTGCCGCCGCCCGAGAAGCCGGTCAGCGACGTGGCCGCCACCGGCAGCGCGTGCGGCACCAGCCCGGCGTCGACGAGCGGGCGCAGCAGCGCGACGAAGGCCGTCGCGTGGCAGCCGGGGTTCGCGATGCGCTTGCCTGCGCGCAGCCGCTCGCGCTGGCCCGGCGCCAGTTCCGGGAAGCCGTAGACCCAGCCGGAGGCGGTGCGGTGTGCGGTGCTGGCGTCGATCAGGCAGGTACGCGGGTTCGTCACCAGCTCGACCGCCTCGCGCGCCGCGGCGTCGGGCAGGCACAGGAACGCGACGTCGGCGGCGTTGAGCAGGCGGGCGCGCTCGGCCGGGTCCTTGCGCCGCTCGGGGTCGATCTTCAGCAGTTCGACGTCGCTGCGCGCCGCCAGCACCTCGTGGATGCGCAGGCCCGTCGTGCCTTCTTGGCCGTCGACATAGACCACGTGCTTGCTCGCCATCTCCTGTCCTTCGCTGCGGCGCCGCGCCGCCAGGCGGCGAGCATAAACCGCGCGCGGCGATCCCCGACAATCGGCGCATGGCGACGAAGAAACCCAAGGGGCTCGGGCTGGGCCTCGAAGCGCTGCTCGGGCCCAAGGTCAGCGACGCGCCGGCACCCGCCGGCGCGCCGTCGACGCTGAAGCTGTCGCAGCTGCAGCCGGGCAAGTACCAGCCGCGCACGCGCATGGACGAGGGCGCGCTGTACGAGCTGGCCGAGAGCATCCGCAGCCAGGGCGTGATGCAGCCGATCCTCGTGCGCCCGGTCGCGCCGCACGGCTTCGAGATCATCGCCGGCGAGCGGCGCTACCGCGCCGCGCAGCTCGCCGGCCTCGACGAGGTGCCGGTGCTCGTCAGGGACGTGCCCGACGAGACCGCGGCCGTGATGGCGCTGATCGAGAACATGCAGCGCGAGGACCTGAACCCGCTCGAAGAGGCGCAGGGCCTGCAGCGGCTGGTCGGCGAGTTCGGCCTCACGCACGAGCAGGCGGCGCAGGCGGTCGGGCGTTCGCGCAGCGCAGCGACGAACCTGCTGCGCCTGCTGAACCTGAGCGCGCCGGTGCAGCAGATGCTGCTCGCCGGCGACCTCGACATGGGCCACGCGCGCGCGCTGCTCGCGCTCGACGCGGCGCAGCAAATCCTCGCGGCGAACCAGATCGCGGCCAAGAAGATGTCGGTGCGCGAGGCCGAGCAGCTGGTCGCGCGCATGCAGGCACCGCCACGCGCCGGCGCCGCGGGCCGTTCGCCGGCCAAGGCCGCCGCGGCCAAGCCGCGCGATGTCGTGCGGCTCGAGGAGCAGCTCGCCGACCGGCTCGCCGCGCCGGTCGAGATCCGCCTGCAGCGCAAGGGCAAGGGCCGCCAGGCGGGCGAAGTGGCGATCCGCTTCGGCTCGCTCGACGAATTGCACGGGCTGCTCGAGCGGCTCGGCGTGCACGAGGGCTGAGTTGCCTCGCGTGTCGCGGCGGCGGGGCCGTCGAGCCGAGGGGCGTTTTCGGTGAGCGTGCGCTCGCTCTGGCGCTGGCCTGTGCCGGCGCTGACGGCTTGGTTGCTCGCGTGGGCCGGTTATGCGGCGCTGGCGCTTGGCGGTGCGGCGCCGGCCGTGGCGCTGGCGGGCGGCACCGTGATCGGCGGCCTGTTCGCGCTGACGGTGGGCACGCGCTGGCGCCGGCTGATCGTCGCCGCGGGCTTCCCGCTGTCGCTGGCCGCCAGCGGCGCGGCGCTGCCGGGCTGGGCGTGGCTGCTGCCGCTGGCGCTGCTCGTGCTGCTGTATCCGCTGCGCAGCTGGCACGACGCGCCGCTGTTTCCGACGCCGCGCGGCGCACTCGACGGGCTGGCGGCGGCCGCGCCGCTGCCGAACGGCGCGCGCGTGCTCGACGCCGGCTGCGGCGTCGGCGACGGGCTGCTCGCGCTGCGCGACGCGTACCCGCACGCGGCGATCACCGGCATCGAGTGGAGCCGCCCGCTGGCGATGCTCGCGCGGCTGCGCTGCCGCTTCGCCGACGTGCGGCGCGGCGACCTGTGGGCGGCCGACTGGTCGGGCTTCGACCTCGTCTACCTGTTCCAGCGCCCCGAGAGCATGCCGCGCGCCGCGGCCAAGGCGGCACGCGAGCTGCGCCCCGGCGCGTGGCTCGTCAGCCTCGAGTTCGCGGTTCCCGGCTGGCGCGCGGCAGCGCAGCTGCAGGCGGTACCCGGCAAGCCGGTATGGGTATACCGGATGCCGCCGCCGGCTACGCGCTGACGGGGTCCCCGACGGCGGCCTCGGCGTCGTCGAGCCAGGCCTGCATCGCATCCGGAAAAGTTTCACCCGGCGCCAGCCGCCAGCGGCGCCGGGCCAGCCGGCCGATCGCGCGCAGCTGCCACGCGGCCTCCTCGGCCAGCAGCGACAGCTCGAACGCGAGCTCGCGGTCGACGCCGCCGGCCACGAGCATCGGCCACTGCTCGGGTGCGGCGCCGGCCCCGGCCAGCATGCGCATCAGCGTGCGGCAGCGCTCCTCGATGTCGCGCACGACCTGCTGCCGCTCGGCCGAGAGGCCGGCCGCGCCCGGCGGCCAGCTCGACAGCACCTGCTGCAGCGTCTGCAGCCGCTGCACGACGGTGCCCAGCGGCACGTCGCGTGCTGGCGCGCCGCCGGGGGCGAGCAGCGGGAACAGGCGCCGCACCAGCGTCGCGTCGAGGCGGCGATAGCTCATGCGCAGTTTCAGCGACAGCCGCGACTCGAATCGGTCCGGGGCGAGCGCGTGCTGGGCGGCCACCAGGTCGGCGGCGCCGAGCACGCGGCCCCACGGCATGATGAAGGGGTGGTGCCGCTCGAGCAGCATCGCGCTGACCAGCGGATGCGCATACAGCTGCCGCCGCTGGTCGCGCGACAGCGGCACCGCCGGCTGCAGCAGCACCGGGTCGATGTGCATCATGCCGAGGTCGCGCAGCAGCGCCGCGGCGGCGATCTGCGTGAGGTCCTGCTGTGTGGCCAGCCCTTCGTCGCCAAGCCATGCCGCTGTCAGCGCGCCGGCCACGGCGTGCTGGAACAGCGCCGGCTGCAGCTCGTGCATCAGCGTCAGCTGGAACGCGATCGGCCGCGGCAGCGGCACGGCCTCGATCGCGGCGAGCAGCCGGTCGCGCCGCAGCGGCTGCGCGACCATCCGCTCGTAGACCCGCTCGTCGACGGCGACCCCGGCCTCGATGACCTTGATGCCCTGCGTGTTGTAGATCGCCTTCGAGACGATCACCGGGCGTCGGCGTCCGAGTTCGGCAACCGCCCGCGCCAGATGTTGCGGTGCCGGCGGCACGAAGCTCATGGTTGTTCGTTATCGACAGGCCCGCGCGCGGCGTGCCGAGCGCCACCGCCGCGAGCCGAGGCATCTGTACGCGGGCGGGGTGCGCCTGCGACGGGCAAGCGTGCGACCGGCGACGGACTCGGGAATCGACGGCGCGACATCGCATCGCGGACCATCGCGGTGCACCGTGACACGGCTTGCCCCGACGCGTCGGGCGGCATGTTCTGCGATGGTGCTGTCAGCCCCGGGGTGGGGCGCTGCGTTAACGCCTCAGGGGTCACGCTCTTGACGTCGGGTACGTTGGCAGGGCATGGTCCTTGCTGACGCAACGCCAGGAACTGGCGGCTTATGCCGCCACTCCTTGTGGGATCGCTCTGCGGCGAATCGACGAAGCTGGAGACGACGCCATACTGAACCGCACATGCCGTTGACCGGAAAGCTCTGATGGCGCCCGGGCCTGTACAGCCGGGACTTCATCAGAACTTCCCAGACGCGCGGGGGGCAGGCACCCGCCCGCGCGCCGTCCGAACCAGGAGGTCCGCATGGACGTGATCAGCCGGCTGAAAGATCGCTACGAGCGCTTGCGCGAGGAAGAGCTCTCGCTCGAGGAGTACCTCGCGGAGTGCAAGCGCAACCCGCTCGCCTACGCCACTGCCGCCGAGCGCATGCTCAAGGCGATCGGCGAGCCGCAGATGGTCGACACGCGCAACGACCCGCGGCTGTCGCGCATCTTCGCGAACAAGGTCATCAAGATCTACCCGGCGTTCGCCGAGTTCTACGGCATGGAAGACGCGATCGAGCAGGTCGTGTCCTACTTCCGCCACGCGGCGCAGGGGCTCGAGGAGAAGAAGCAGATCCTCTACCTGCTCGGGCCCGTGGGTGGTGGCAAGAGCTCGATTGCCGAGCGGCTCAAGCACCTGATGGAGCAGGTGCCGTTCTATGCGATCAAGGGCTCGCCGGTCAACGAGTCGCCGCTCGGGCTGTTCGACCCCGCCGAGGACGGGCCGATCCTCGAAAAGGAATACGGCATCCCGCAGCGCTACCTCAACCGCATCCTGAGCCCCTGGGCGGTCAAGCGGCTCGAGGAGTTCGGCGGCGACATCCGCAAGTTCCGCGTCGTCAAGCGCTATCCGTCGATCCTCAAGCAGATCGCGATCGCGAAGACCGAGCCCGGCGACGAGAACAACCAGGACATCTCCTCGCTCGTCGGCAAGGTCGACATCCGCAAGCTCGAGACCTACGCGCAGGACGACCCCGACGCGTACAGCTATTCGGGCGGCCTGTGCCTCGCGAACCAGGGTCTGCTCGAGTTCGTCGAGATGTTCAAGGCGCCGATCAAGGTGCTGCACCCGCTGCTGACGGCGACCCAAGAAGGCAACTTCAAGGGCACCGAGGGCTTCGGCGCGATCCCGTTCGACGGCGTGATCCTCGCGCACAGCAACGAGAGCGAGTGGAAGGCCTTCCGCAACAACAAGAACAACGAGGCCTTCCTCGACCGCATCTACATCGTCAAGGTGCCGTACTGCCTGCGCGTCAGCGAGGAGATCAAGATCTACGAGAAGCTGATCCGCAACTCGTCGCTCGCCGAGGCGACCTGCGCGCCCGGGACGCTGAAGATGATGGCGCAGTTCAGCGTGCTCACGCGGCTGAAGGAGCCCGAGAACAGCTCGATCTTCAGCAAGATGCTCGTCTACGACGGCGAGAACCTGAAGGACACCGACCCGCGCGCCAAGAGCATCCAGGAGTACCGCGACTACGCCGGCGTCGACGAGGGCATGAGCGGCATCTCGACGCGCTTCGCGTTCAAGATCCTGTCGAAGGTCTTCAACTTCGACAGCACCGAAGTCGCCGCCAACCCGGTGCATTTGATGTACGTGCTCGAGCAGCAGATCGAGCGCGAGCAGTTCCCGCCCGAGCTCGAGCAGAAGTACATCGGCTTCATCAAGGAGCAGCTCGCGCCGCGCTACGCCGAGTTCATCGGCAAGGAGATCCAGACCGCGTACCTGGAGAGCTACAGCGAGTACGGCCAGAACATCTTCGACCGCTACGTCACCTACGCCGACTACTGGATCCAGGACCAGGAATACCGCGACACCGACACCGGCGAGGTGTTCGACCGTGCGGCGCTCAACGCCGAGCTCGAGAAGATCGAGAAGCCCGCAGGCATCGCGAACCCGAAGGACTTCCGCAACGAGATCGTCAACTTCGTGCTGCGCGCGCGCGCGAACAACCAGGGCAAGAACCCGAACTGGACCAGCTACGAGAAGCTGCGCACCGTGATCGAGAAGAAGATGTTCTCGAACACCGAGGAGCTGCTGCCGGTGATCAGCTTCAACGCCAAGGCCAGCGCCGACGAGGCCAAGAAGCACGAGGACTTCGTGCAGCGCATGGTCGCCAAGGGCTACACGCCCAAGCAGGTGCGGCTGCTGTGCGAGTGGTACCTGCGCGTCAGGAAGTCCAGCTGAGTCCCGAGCAGGAGATCCGATGGCCTTGCAGAGCATCATCGACCGGCGTCTGGCTGGCAAGAACAAGTCGATCGGCAACCGCGAGCGCTTCCTGCGCCGCTACAAGGACAAGATCCGCGAAGCGGTCAGGCGCGCGGTCGACGGTCGCGGCATCCGCGACATGGAGCGCGCCGAGGACATCTCGATCCCGAAGAAAGACTTGTCGGAGCCGGTGTTCCACCACGGCCCCGGCGGGGTGCGCGAGATCGTGCACCCCGGCAACCGCGAGTACCTCAAGGGCGACCGCATCGAACGGCCGAAAGGCGGCGGGGGCGGCGGCAGCGGCAAGGGGCAGGCGAGCGACTCGGGCGAGGGCGAGGACGACTTCGTCTTCACGCTCAGCAAGGAAGAGTTCATGCAGGTCTTCTTCGAGGACCTCGCGCTGCCGCACCTCGTGCGCACGCAGCTCGCCGAGACGCCGGAGTGGAAGTACCACCGCGCCGGCTTCACGAGCGACGGCACGCCGAACAACCTGCACGTCGTGCGCTCGATGCGCGGCGCGATCGGCCGCCGCATCGCGATCGGCTCGGGCAGCCGCCGCGAGCTTCGCGAGATGGAGGCGCGCCTGGCCGAATGGCAGCGCTTTCCCGATGGCCGCGACGAGGAGATCGCCGCGCTGAAGGCCGAGATCGAGGCGTTGCGCCGCAGGCTCGAGCGCATCCCCTACCTCGACCCGATCGACCTGCGCTACCGCAGCCGCGTGCGCGTGCCGGTGCCGACGTCCAAGGCCGTGATGTTCTGCCTGATGGACGTCTCGGGCTCGATGGACGAGGCGCGCAAGGACCTCGCGAAGCGCTTCTTCATCCTGCTGTACCTGTTCCTGACCAAGCACTACGAGAAGATCGACATCGTCTTCATCCGCCACCACACGCAGGCGCAGGAGGTCGACGAGCAGAACTTCTTCCACGCCACCGAGACCGGCGGCACCGTCGTGTCGTCGGCGCTCGTGCTGATGGAGGAGATCATCCGCGCGCGCTACAGCCCGAGCGAGTGGAACATCTACGGCGCGCAGGCCAGCGACGGCGACAACTGGCACCACGACAGCGGCCGCTGCCGCGAGTTGCTGGCGCAGAAGATCCTGCCGCTGTGCCGGTACTACGCCTACGTGCAGGTCGCCGAGGAGGAGCAGAACCTGTGGGAGGAGTACACGCAGCTGCTCGCGACGCACCCCCACTTCGCGATGCGCAAGGCCACCGACGCATCGCAGATCTACCCCGTGTTCCGTGACCTCTTCAAGAAGGAGCAGGCCGCGGCCTGAGACACGCCATGACCGACCTCGGCATCGAACGCCGCCGCGCCAGCGACCCGTCGCGCATCCCGCCCGTCGGCGACCGGCGCCACGCCGGCGCGCGCCTGCAGGCGCCGCGGCCGTCGCCCGGTCGCGCCGCCGAGCCGCTGCCGGGGCCGAGCGACTGGACGTTCGAGCTGATCGAGCGCTACCACGACGTGATCCGCGCGACCGCCGAGCGCTACGGCCTCGACACGTACCCGAACCAGCTCGAAATCATCACCGCCGAGCAGATGATGGACGCCTACGCGTCGGTCGGCATGCCGGTGAACTACCGCCACTGGAGCTACGGCAAGGAGTTCATTGCCACCGAGAAGCAGTACCGCCGCGGGCACATGGGCCTCGCGTACGAGATCGTCATCAACTCGAACCCGTGCATCTCCTACCTGATGGAGGAGAACACGCTGGCGATGCAGGCGCTCGTGATCGCGCATGCGGCCTATGGCCACAACAGCTTCTTCAAGGGCAACTACCTGTTTCGCATGTGGACCGACGCGTCGGCGATCATCGACTACCTGGTCTATGCGAAGAACTACGTCGCCGAGTGCGAGGAGCGCCACGGCCTCGACAAGGTCGAGGAGTTCCTCGACTCGTGCCACGCGCTGGCCAACCACGGCGTCGACCGCTACCGCCGCCCGCAGCGCAAGACGCTGGCGCAGGAGCTCGCCGAACGCAAGGACCGCGAGGCCTACGCGCAGCAACAGGTCAACGACCTGTGGCGCACGCTGCCGCGGCGCGCCGAGAAGGAGGCCGTGGGCACCGACAGCCGGCGCTTCCCCGAGGAGCCGCAGGAGAACCTGCTGTACTTCATCGAGAAGAACGCGCCGCTGCTCGAGCCGTGGCAGCGCGAGATCGTGCGCATCGTGCGCAAGATCGCGCAGTACTTCTATCCGCAGCGCCAGACGCAGGTGATGAACGAGGGCTGGGCCACGTTCTGGCACTACAAGCTGCTCAACACGATGTACGACGATGGCTGGCTCACCGACGGCGTGATGATCGAGTGGCTGAAGTCGCACACCAACGTCATCTACCAGCCACCGGTGGGGCACCGCGCGTACTCGGGGATCAACCCCTATGCGCTCGGCTTCGCGATGTACAACGACATCCAGCGCATCTGCGAGGCGCCCACCGACGAGGACCGGCACTGGTTCCCCGACATCGCCGGCAAGCCGTGGCTGCCCACGCTCGACCACGCGATGCGCAACTTCAAGGACGAGAGTTTCATCGGGCAGTACCTGAGCCCGAAGCTGATGCGCGAGTTCCGCCTGTTCGCGATCACCGACGACGAGGACGAGCCCGAGCTCGAGGTCAGCGCGATCCACGACGACAGCGGCTACCGCCGCGTGCGCGAGGCGCTGTCGCGCCAGTACGACCTCGGCTCGCGCGAGCCGAACATCCAGGTCTGGAACGTCAACCTGAGGGGCGACCGGTCGCTGACGCTGCGCCACATGCAGCACAACGACCGCCCGCTCGCCGACAGCGCGCACGAAGTGCTCAAGCACGTCGCGCGGCTGTGGGGCTTTCCGGTCTCGCTCGAGAGCGTCAACGCGCGCGGCGAGGTGACCAAGCGCTGGTCGGTGCCCGCGCCGCCGCACGGGTGAGCCGGCGCCGCGCCAGCCTACAATCCCCACACCGATGGCCGGCGGAACGACGGGGCCGTACCGTCTCCCACGCGCCACCTGCCATCGCCGAGCCGCCCAGAAGTCAGTGCAGTGCCCGCACGGGGCCAAGGATGCTGTCGGGTCCGGCCGCGATCGGGTCGTCGGGCGCGTAGCCATGCGTGCCCTGGCACGCTCGAAGCGAGGGCTGACCCTTGACCTCCCGTGACGGCGACCACGCCGACCTGTCCGTCCTCTCCGCCTGGGCGCCCGAGCTGGCGCACACGTTCGCGTCGCTGGCGGGCGACATCGCGCTCGTCGTCGACGCCGACGGCACGATCCGCGTCGTCGCGCAGGGCGGGCGCGAGCCGATCGCGCCGGCCGCGAGCACCGAGTGGGTCGGCCGCCGGTGGGCCGACACCGTCACCGACGACACGCGCGCGAAGATCGAGCAGCTGCTCGCCGAGGTCGGTCGCACCGGCCGCGCCCGTGCGCGCGAGGTCAACCACCCCGGCGCCGCCGGCGGCGCGATCCCGGTGGCCTACACCGCGGTGCGGCTGGGCGAGAGCGGCCCGGTGCTCGTCGTCGGGCGCGACCTGCGCGCGATCACCGCGATCCAGCAGCGCTTCCTCGACGCGCAGCGCGAGCTCGAGCGCGGCTACTGGCGCACGAGGCAGGCCGAGGCGCGCTACCGCCAGCTGTTCCAGGTCGCCACCGACGCCGTCGTCGTCGTCGACGCGCAGACGCTGCGCGTGATCGAGGCCAACCCGTCGGCGGCGCAGCTGTTCGACCTGGCGCCGCAGGCGCTGCCGGGGCGCCGCATCGGGCAGCTGTTCGCGCGCACGTCGCGCCCGGCGGTCGAGCACCTGCTCGTCAGCGCGCGGGCCAGCGGCCGCGAGGCCGAGGTCCACGCGCAACTGGTCGGCCGCGTCGGCCGTGTCGCGGTGTCGGCGACACCGTTTCGCGCCGACGACGCGATGCGGCTGCTCGTGCGCGTGCGCGCCGACGAGCGCCAGCGCGACGCGGTCGACGTCGCGAACGCGATCGCGCGCCTCGTCGACGGCACGCGCGACGGCGTCGTCGTCACCGACTCGGGCGGGCGCATCCTGCATGCGAATCCCGCGTTCGTCGCACTGGTCGGCGAGCTGGCGGAGGACGCGGTGCGCGGGCAGCCACTGTCGAAGTGGCTGGTCGGCGAACGCGGCGAGTCCAGCGGTGTGCTGGCGGCTGCGCGCGCGCAGGGCGTCGTGCGCCGCGTCGCGGCCGCGCTGCAGGGCGCGCAAGGCGCGATGACGCCGGTCGAGGTCTCGGCGGCGCTGCTGACCGAGGGCGACCGCGAGTGCATCGGCGTCGTGCTGAACACGCGCGGCACGCACCAGATGCTCGACGTCTGGCCCGGCGACGCGCTGCGCACGGCGCTCGACCGGCTGGTCGCGCAGGTCGGCGAGACGACGCTGCCGGCGCTGTTGCGCGAGGCGAGTGACCTCGCGCAGCGCCATTTCATCGCGCTGGCGCTGCAGCAAGCCGGCGGCGACGCGGCGGCGGCGGCGCGGCGGCTGGGCATCAGCCGCGTGAGCCTGCGCCGCCGCCAGCGTCGGCTCGCCGGGGCGGCCCCGGCGCCGACCGACACGCCGGCGAGCGACGGCCAGACGCCGTGACGACGAGCCCGCCGTTCGGCCAGGCCGACCTCACGAACTGCGAGCGTGAGCTGATCCACCTCGCCGGCTCGGTGCAGCCGCACGGCTTCCTGCTCGTGCTGCGCGAGCCCGCGTTGCGCATCGTGCAGGCCAGCGCGAACGTCGAGCAGCACCTGGGCCTCGCAGCCACGGCGCTGCTGGGGCGCCCGCCGAGCGAGCTGGGCGGTGACTTCGACGCCGTGCTGCGTGCGCTCGCCGGCACCGCGCTCGACGAACCGGTGCCGCGGGATTGCCGCCTCGCGCCCGACGGCAGCGAGCGCCGTTTCGAGGTCGCCGTGCATCGCGTCGCCGACGCGTGCGGCTCGGTGCTGGTGGCCGAGTTCGAGCCGGCCGACGCCGACGCGGCCGACGTCGTCGACGTGCCGGCGCCACAGATCGTCGAGCACCTGACGCGCGCCGTGCAGCGCTTCGGGGCCACGACGACGATCGGCACGCTGGCCGACGCCGTCGTGCGCAGCGTGCGCGCCCTGACCGGCTACGACCGTGTGATGGTCTACAAATTCGATCCCGACGGGCACGGCCAGGTCATCGCCGAGGCGCGCGACGCGAGGCTCGAGCCGCTGCTCGGGCATCACTACCCGGCCACCGACATCCCGCAGCGTGCGCGCGAGCTGTACCTGCGCAACCGCCTGCGCGTGCTCGTCGACGTGCACTACACGGCGTCGCCGCTGGTGCCGGTGCGCGATCCGGACACGGGCGCCGACCTCGACATGTCGATGTGCCAGCTGCGCAGCATGTCGCCGCTGCACCTGCAGTACCTGAAGAACATGGGCGTGACGGCCACGCTCGTGGCCTCGCTCGTGCGCGAGGGCGCGCTGTGGGGGCTGATCGCGTGCCACCACTACCGCCCGCGCAACCTGCGGCTGCCGGTGCGCGCGGCGTGTGACCTGATCGCCGAGGTGGCCTCGACACGGATTGCTGCGATCGAGCACTACGCGCACGCGCAGGTCGCGATCCAGGTGCGACGGCTCGAGCAGCGCCTCATCGAGGCGACATCGACCGAGGGCGACTGGCGGCTGGCGCTGTTTCGCACGCCGCAGGCGCTGCTGCAGCCGCTCGACGCCACCGGCGCCGTGCTGTACTACGAGGGCGAGTTCCTGACCGCCGGCGAGTCACCGTCGACGCCCGAGCTGCGCGCGCTGCTGCAGTGGATCGACGGGCAGGTCGGCGCACAGCCGCCCGCCGCGCCGTTCGCGTGTTCGTCGCTCGCGCGTGCGCAGCCGGCGCTCGATTCGCTGACGCCCACCGCCAGCGGCGTGCTCGCGGTCAAGCTGTCGACGACGCGTCCCGACTACCTGCTGTGGCTGCGCAAGGAGCAGCTGCACAACGTCACCTGGGCCGGCGATCCGTCCAAGCCGATGGCTGCCAACGACCCGCTGCAGCTGTCGCCGCGGCGCTCGTTCGCGGCGTGGTCGGAGATCGTGCGCGGCACCGCGCAGCCGTGGACGCGCAGCGAGGTCGCGATGGCGCGCGCCTTCGGCGCCGCGCTGGCCGACATCATCGCGCAGGTCAACGCGGTGCGGCTGCTGATCGTCGAGCACCAGCGCGCGCAGGTGCTGGCCACCGTCGCCAGCGCCGTCGAGCCGGTGCTGGTGGCCGATGCCGATCGCCGCGTGCTGTTCGCCAACGAGAGCCTGCGCCGCCTCGCGCGCCGCGACGTGGCTGCCGGCACGCCGCTCGCCTCGATCGCCGACTGGTTCGCCGACATGCGCGCCGCGGGCCGCATGCTCGAGACGGTGTGCCACGGCCACGCCCCCTGGCGCGGCGAGCTGGCGCTGCGGCTGCCGGCGCACGGCGGCGACGCGGCGGTCGAGCTGCCGGTCGAAGTGCGCGCCGAGGTCGTCCCCACCCGCGACGGGCGCCCGCTGGGCTTCATCCTCGTGTTCGACGACCGCAGCGGCCCGCACCGCGCAGCCGACGCGCGCGCCCACCTCGAGGAGGCGCTGGTGCGCGCCGGCTTCGGCGCCGCCGCGGCGCCGGCGCGCGATGCACTGACGCAGGCCATCCTCGCCAACGCGAGTCTGGCGGCGATGGACATCGCCGACGCCGACGCGGCGTCGCCGGTGCCCGCGTTGCTGGCCGAGCTCGAGACGTCGATGCAGCGGGCGACGGCGCTGGTCGCGCGCATCCGCGACTTCGCGCGCGGCGCCTGAGCCCGCGGCAGCCGAGCCGCGCGGCTCAGCGATCGGCGGCGCGAAGGCCGGCTCCGGCGACGTCGGCGAGTTCGGCAAACACTGCGTCGTGGCGGCAGAACGCGGCGCGGGCCTCGTCGACGATGTCGTCGACGGGCCGGTCGCGACCGAGCGCATCGAGGGCGTCGCGCAGCGCCCGCGCCAGCGCGGTGACTTCGGCCGCATCGCCGAAGTCGTAGAACGCCAAGGCCCGCCCGGGCGGCAGCGCCAGCGCGCGGGCGACGACGGCGCGCAGCCGCTGCCCGCCGGCGAGGTCGCCGAGGTAGCGCACGTAGGCGTGCGCGATCAGGCGCTGCGCGCCGGCCTGCGACAGACGCTGCAGGTGCGCGACGTAGTCGCTCATCGCCGGTGTCAGGGCGAGCTCGTCGCGCCAGCGCGGACCGTGGACGTCGTGCAGGTCGGCCGCCAGCGCGGCCTCGCGCCGCAGTGCCGGCTGCGCGAACGGGGCCAGCCGCTCGTCGTCGGCGATGCGCTCCAGGCCGGCCTCGAGCGCGGCATACAGCGCGTGCAGGTTGCGCATCAGCAGCAGGTGGCCGGCGCGCGGCAGCGTGCCGCGCAGCAGCGCGCGGATGAAGGCGCTGCGCTCGACCTGCACGTGCAGCTCGTGCGTCGCTTCGCGCAGCCGCCGCGACAGAGGGACGTCCGGGTCCCCGGGGCCCCGTTGCGGTGCCGTCGCACGAACCGGCGGCATTGCGTCAGCGCGCGGGCGGTCGCGCGCCGAGCTGCCAGATCCACGCCGGCGGCAGGTTGCCCCAGACGACGCCGCGGCGGTGCCAGACGAGGCCGGTGGCCGCGTCGACGGCGAACGGCGCGCGCGGCTGGTAGGTGTATTGCACGAGGCGGCGGCGCGGGTCGGCGCGCAGGAACGCCTCGATCGCGCGGCGCGTGACGTCGTGCCACACCGGCGGCAGCGAGCGAAACGGCAGCGACGAGACGATCACCGCGTCGCCGGGGCGCGACTGCAGCGACGCGAGCACCTCGTGTGCCGGCGCGCAACGCACGTCCAGCCGCGGGTAGCGCTGACGCAGCCGCTGCGCCCACTGCGGGTCGATCTCGACGGCCACCAGCGGCAGCGTCGGGTGGCGGCGGCGCAGCGCGTCGGTGACGGCGCCGGTGCCGGCGCCGAGTTCGACGATCCATTGCGCACCGTCGGCAGCGGCGGCCATCGCGCTGGCCAGACGCCGCGACGACGGCACGACGGCACCGACGAGGGCCGGCTGCGCGAGGGCGTGCACGACGAAGGCGCCGGCGCTGCGGGTGCGCCGCGCCGTCACGCGCGCGCGCAGCCGCGCCGCGCGCCAGGGGCGGGTGCGCGTGAGGCGCCGCAGCGCGTCGGCGTCGTCGCGCGGCGGCGTGCCGCCCGCGTCAGAGGGCAAAGATCTTCCCCGGGTTCATGATGTTCTTCGGGTCGAGCGCGCGCTTGACCTGTCGCATCAGCTCGACGGCGCCGGCGCCCGCCTCGTCGACGAGGAAGCCCATCTTGTGCAGGCCCACGCCGTGCTCGCCGCTGCAGGTGCCCTCGAGGCGCAGTGCGCGCTGCACCATCTGCAGGCTCAGCCGCTCGGCGGTGTCGCGCTCCTCGGGCTTGTCGGGGTCGATCAGGTAGCCGAGGTGGAAGTTGCCGTCGCCGACGTGGCCGACGATGAAGTAGGGCAGACCGGCTTGCTCGGCTTCGCGCTGGCTCTCGCCGATGCTCTGCGCCAGCCGCGAGATCGGCACGCAGGTGTCGGTGGTCACGCAGCGGCAGCCGGGCTTGGTCTGCAGCGCGGCGAAGTAGGCACGGTGGCGCGCGGTCCACAGCCGCGTGCGTTCCTCGGGGGTCGTCGCCCACTGGAAGTCCTGGCCGCCGTGCTCCTTCGCGATGGCCTGCACGAACTCGGCCTGCTCGCGCACGCCGGCCTCGCTGCCGTGGAATTCCATCAGCAGCATCGGCTCCTCGCGCAAATCGAGCTTCTCGTAGCGGTTGACGGCACGCACGGCGTTGGCGTCGAGCAGCTCGCAGCGCGCGATCGGCACGCCCATCTGGATGATCTGGATCGTCGCGTCGACCGCGGCGGCGATGCTTGGGAACTGGCAGATCGCCGCACTGACCGCCTCGGGCAGCGGGTACAGCTTGAGCGTGACTTCCGTCATCACGCCCAGCGTGCCCTCGCTGCCGACGAACAGGCGCGTCAGGTCGTAGCCGGCGCTGGACTTCTTGGCCCGCGTGCCGGTGCGGATGACCTCGCCGCTGGCGGTGACGACCGTCAGGCCGAGCACGTTCTCGCGCATCGTGCCGTAGCGCACCGCGTTCGTGCCGCTGGCGCGCGTGGCGGCCATGCCGCCGATCGTCGCGTTGGCACCGGGGTCGATCGGAAAGAACAGGCCGGTGTCGCGGATCTCGCGGTTGAGCTGCTCGCGCGTGACGCCGGCTTCGACGGTGACGGTCAGGTCCTCGGGGTTCACGCGCACGATGCGGTTCATCCGCGACAGGTCGATGCTGACGCCGCCGTGCACCGCGAGCAGGTGGCCTTCGAGCGACGAGCCGATGCCGTACGGGATCACCGGCACCCCGTGTTCGGCGGCGAGCCCGACGACGAACGCGACCTCGTCGGTCGACTCGCAGAACACGACGGCGTCGGGCGGCGTCGTCGGGTAGGGGCTCTCGTCGCGGCCGTGCTGTTCGCGCACCGCGGCGGCGGTCGTGCAGCGCTCGCCGAGGCGGGCCTTCAGCGCGTCGAGCATCGCCGGAGGCGGCGCGCGGCGTTCGGCGGCGGGCAGCACGGCGTGCGGCAGCGGTGCGTTCACGGGCAGTCTCCTCGCGGGCGGTGGCGGGGTCGCGCAACCCATTCTAGGGACGTCGGCCCGCGCGGCACGGCGCTGCTAGCATCCCCCCATGAGCAACCGCCTGACGCAGATCGCCACGCGCACCGGCGACGACGGCACCACCGGCCTCGGCGATGGCACGCGCACGCGCAAGGATGCGCTGCGCGTGCAGGCGATGGGCGACGTCGACGAGCTCAATGCGACACTCGGCGTGCTGCTCGCCGAGCCGCTGCCCGACGACGTGCGCGCGCTGCTGGTCGCGATCCAGCACGAGCTGTTCAACCTCGGCGGCGAGCTGTCGATCCCCGGCTACGAGCTGCTCAAGGCCGAGGCGGTGGCGCGACTGGACGAGGCGCTTGAGCACTTCAACGCGCAGCTGCCGCGCCTGAAGGAGTTCATCCTGCCCGGCGGCACGCGCAGCGCGGCACTCGCGCACGTCAGCCGCACCGTCGCGCGTCGCGCCGAGCGCGCCGTCGTCGCGCTCGCCGCGCACGAGGCCGTCAACGCGGCGCCCCGCCAGTACCTGAACCGGCTGTCGGACCTGCTGTTCGTGCTCGCGCGCGTGCTCAACCGCGCCAACCTCGACGGCAAGGGCGGTGACGACGTCTACTGGCGCTCCGAGCGCCTCGCGCGCGACGGCGGCTGAAGCGCTCGCGCGGTTGCCGGCCGGTGTGCCGACGCCTCGGCGGCCGTGTACGGCGCTGCGGACGGCGCGCTCAGTAGCCGGTCGTCATCGCCGCGACGTCGACCGTGATCACCGGGCGGTCGAGCGCGCCGGCGGCCGCGCGGGCGTAGTCGCGCGCGAATGCCGCGTCGCGGAAACCCTCGGCGCCGACCGCGGCGGCGATCGCGAGCAGCTTGTCGGCCGTCAGCACCTTGCCGCTGGCCTGCGCGACCGTGCAGCCGTTGGCCTCGAACTGCGCATCGAGCCGGGCGCGCGCGGCCTGCGGCGGCATCGGCTCGAGCCCGTCGAGCGGGATGTCGAACTCGTCGCGCTCCGAGAAACGGACCAGCACGTAGCGTCGCATCGCAAAGCCTCCGGGTCAGGATGGCGCGATCGTAGCGCCGCCCGCAGCCCTCAGTCCTGACGCGCGCGCCGCGCCTGCACCGCGCCGTGCAGGATCTCGAGCACCTCGAGCGAGTCGTCCCAGCCCAGGCATGCGTCGGTGATGCTCTTGCCGTACTCGAGGGCGGCCGGGTCGTCCTTGCCAGCGGTGAACTTCTGGTTGCCTTCGTGCAGGTGGCTCTCGACCATCACGCCGAAGATGCAGCGGCTGCCGCCGGCGAGCTGCTGCGCGACGTCGCGCGCGACGTCGATCTGGCGCCGGTGCTGCTTGTTGCTGTTGGCGTGGCTGCAGTCGATCATCAGCCGGCACGGCAGCTTGGCGGCCTCGATCTCGCGGCACGCGGCGGCGACGTGCTCGGCGTCGTGGTTCGGCGCCTTGCCGCCGCGCAGGATCACGTGGCAGTCCTTGTTGCCCTTGGTCTCGACGATCGCGACCTGGCCGTTCTTGTGCACCGACAGGAAGTGGTGCGGGCGCATCGCGGCCTGGATCGCGTCGATCGCGATCTTGACGTTGCCGTCGGTGCCGTTCTTGAAGCCGATCGGCGCGCTCAGCCCCGACGCGAGTTCGCGGTGGACCTGGCTCTCCGTCGTGCGCGCGCCGATCGCGCCCCAGCTGATCAGGTCGCCGATGTACTGCGGGCTGATCACGTCGAGGAACTCGCTGCCGGCCGGCAGCCCGAGGCGGTTGATGTCGAGCAGCAGCTGGCGTGCGATGCGCAGCCCCTCGTCGATGCGGAAGCTCTCGTCGAGGTAGGGGTCGTTGATCAGCCCCTTCCAGCCCACCGTTGTGCGCGGCTTCTCGAAGTACACGCGCATCACGATCTCGAGCGTGCCGGCGTACTTGTCGCGCTGCGCTTTCAGTCGCCGCGCGTAGTCCATCGCCGCCACCGGGTCGTGGATCGAGCACGGGCCGATCACGACGAGCAGGCGGTCGTCGTGGCCGCCCAGGATCTTGCGGATGTGCTGGCGCGTGCGCACGACGAGCTGCTCCATCGGCGTGCCGCGGATCGGGAAGAAGCGGATCAGGTGCTCCGGCGGCGGCAGCGGCGTGATGTCGTGGATGCGCTCGTCGTCGGTCTGGCTCGTGCGGTCCGGCGGCGAGTGGCGCGGCTCGGCGACGGGGGCGGCGGCCTTGGCGTTCATCGGGGCTTCTCCTGCAGCGGGGTGTGGGGATCGGGGCGAAAAAAAACCGCCGGGGGTCACCCGGCGGTTTCAGGATTCGGTCGGCTCGTTCGTCTACGCGCTGTCCTCTCCTGCGCCGGGGCGCCGCGAGAACCAAAAGTACGCAAAGAAGAACGCGCTGCGAGACATGACCACGAATGTAGCACGGGCGTGCTGCGCTGCGTCAAGCGCGCTGCGGCGCCGATGCGACGGTCGCGTCAGTAACGCTGCGCGTCGAACCCTGCGCCGCGCAGCGCCGCGAGCACGGCGTCGACGTGGGCGTGGTGGCGCGTCTGCAGCACGAGCTCGATCTCGACGTGCTGGCCGGCCAGCGCCGAGAACGCGCGCTGGTGGTGCACTTCGTCGACGTTGGCGCCGGCTTCGGCGACGATCGCGGTGATGCGCGCGAGGTGCCCGGGCAGGTCGCGCGCGCCGACGCGGATGCGCGCCAGCCGCCCGGCGCGCACCATGCCGCGCTCGATGATCGCGGCCAGCAGCAGCGGGTCGATGTTGCCGCCGCACAGCACGAGGCCGACGCAGCGCCCCGCGTAGCGCGCGGGCTCCTTGAGCACCGCGGCGAGGCCGGCGGCGCCGGCGCCTTCGACGACGGTCTTCTCGATCTCGAGCAGCATCACGACGGCCTGCTCGATGTCGCCTTCGTCGACGAGGACGACGTCGTCGACGAGCCGCTCGACGATCGCGCGCGTCAGCCGCCCCGGCTCGCCGACCGCGATGCCCTCGGCGATCGTGCCGGGGCCGATCGGCAGCGCGGTGCCCTTGACCGCGTTGTACATGCCGGGAAAGCGCACCGACTGCACGCCGACGAGGCGCACGTCGGGGCGCTCGGCCTTCACTGCGGTGGCGATGCCGCCGATCAGCCCGCCGCCGCCGATCGCGACGACGAGGGTGTCGATCTCGGGCTGCGCGCGCAGCATCTCGAGGCCGATCGTGCCCTGGCCGGCGATCACGAGCGGGTCGTCGAACGCGTGCACGAACTCGAGCCCGCGCTCGGCCGCGAGCCGCAACGCGTGCTCGCGCGCGGCGTCGAAGCTGTCGCCGTGCAGCACGATCTCGGCACCGAAGCCGCGTGTGCGCTCGACCTTGACGCCGGGCGTGAAGGTCGGCATCACGATCACGGCGGGCAGCCCCAGGCGCTGCGCGTGGTAGGCCACGCCCTGTGCGTGGTTGCCGGCCGACGCGGCGATGACGCCCTTCGGCGCTGCGCCGGTCTCGAGCAGCGCCGCGAGCTTGTTGAGCGCGCCGCGCTCCTTGAACGATGCGGTGAACTGCAGGTTCTCGAACTTCAGGAACACCCGGCAGCCGAGCAGCGCGCCCAGCGTGCGGCTTTCCAGGCACGGCGTGTCGAGCACCTGCCCGGCGATGCGCCGCGCGGCCGCGGCGACGTCGGCGGCGGTGGGTAGCGCCGGCGCGGGGTTCAGGCGGTCCCCCCGACGGTGAGCCCGTCGATGCGCAGCGTCGGCTGGCCGACGCCGACCGGCACGCTCTGGCCTTCCTTGCCGCAGGTGCCCACGCCGGCGTCGAGCTGCAAGTCGTTGCCGATCATCGTCACGCGCGTCAGCGCGTCGGGGCCGTTGCCGATGATCGTCGCGCCCTTGACCGGGTACTGGATGCGCCCGTTCTCGACCCAGAACGCCTCGCTGGCCGAGAACACGAACTTGCCGCTCGTGATGTCGACCTGCCCGCCGCCGAAGTTCGTCGCGTACAGCCCTTTCTTGACGCTGGCGACGATCTCGTCGGGCGACTTGTCGCCGGCGAGCATGTAGGTGTTGGTCATGCGCGGCATCGGCACGTGCGCATAACTCTCGCGGCGGCCGTTGCCGGTGGGCTTGACGCCCATCAGCCGCGCGTTCATCGCGTCCTGGATGTAGCCCCTGAGGATGCCGTCCTCGATCAGCACGGTGCGCTGCGTCGCGTGGCCCTCGTCGTCGACGTTGAGGCTGCCGCGGCGGTCGGGGATCGTGCCGTCGTCGAGCACCGTCACGCCCCTGGCCGCGACGCGCTGCCCGATGCGGCCGCTGAACGCGCTTGAGCCCTTGCGGTTGAAGTCGCCCTCGAGCCCGTGGCCGACCGCCTCGTGCAGCAGCACGCCGGGCCAGCCGGGGCCGAGCACGACGACCATCTCGCCCGCCGGCGCCGGGCGGCTCTCGAGGTTCGTCAGCGCGGCGTTGACGGCCTGGTCGACGTAGGCCTCGATCTGCGCGTCCTGGAAGTGGCCGAGCCCGAAGCGTCCGCCGCCGCCGCCGGTGCCGATCTCGCGGCGGCCGTTCTGTTCGGCGATCACCGTCACCGACAGCCGCACGAGCGGGCGCACGTCGGCCGCGCGCGTGCCGTCGGCGCGCGCGACGAGCACGACGTCGTGCTCGGCCGCCACACCGGCCATCACCTGCACGATGCGCGGGTCCTTCGCGCGCGCGAGCTTCTCGACCTTCTCGAGCAGCGCCACCTTGCTCGCGCTGTCGAGCGTCGCGATCGGGTCGGTCGGCGCGTACAGCGTGCGGCTGCGAGCGACCTTGGCCGCAGCGACCTTGACGCGCCGGCTCTGACCGGCCGCGGCGATCGTGCGCACGGTGCGCGCGGCGTCGAGCAGCGCGGCTTCCGACAGGTCGTCGGAGTAGGCGAACGCGGTCTTCTCGCCGGCCACCGCGCGCACGCCGACGCCCTGCTCGATGCTGAAGCTGCCGCTCTTGACGATGCCTTCCTCGAGGCTCCAGCCCTCGTGGCGCGTGAGCTGGAAGTACAGGTCCGCGTCGTCGACGCGGTGCTCGCCGATCAGCGCGAGCGCGCGGGCCAGCGTGGCGTCGGTCAGCCCGTAGGGCTCGAGCAACACGGCTTGCGCGTGCGCGAGGCGTTCGAGGGTCGGTTCGCGCGAGATCATGCGTCGATTCTAGGCAGCGCATCGCGCCGCGCGGGCGCGGTGGGCATGCACGCGGTGACTCAGTCGCTGGCCGGACGCGACGAGCGCGCGAAGCTCCACGCCAGCCCGATGCCGCCGGTGACGCCGGCGTCGCGCTCGACCAGCGGGCTGTCGCGGTTGGCGGCGCCGGCCAGCGAGTCGACGCGCAGGAACAGGAACAGGCTCAGGTCGGGACCGAACGAGCGCGACAGCGACGCGCCCGCGCGCCACGCGATCAGGCCCGCGCGCGCGTCGTAGGCCGGGCGCGTCGGGGTCGCGTAGACCGGGTCGACTCCATAGAACAGGTCGGCCAGCCGCTCGTCGCCGAACACCGGCCCGAAACGCGCGCCGGCGCGCCACGCGCCGGGCAACGCGCGCTCGTGCACGAGTTCGGGCGCGAACACGAGGCCGCGGTAGCGCAGGCTGTCGTTCAAGTCGAGCACCGCGCGCAGCGGCACTTCGAGCCGCCACGGCGCGCGCCCGCGCGGGCCCGGGTCGGCGAGGTTCCACACCAGCCGCGGACCGGCCTCGACGAGGGTGCCGAGGTCGGGCATGCCCGCGCGCGCCTCGACGTCCTTCGACGACGAACCGAGCGAGCCGCCGACGCCGACGCTGAGTTCGAAGCGCGGCGTGCGCAGCGCGCGCAGCGCCGCACTGCCTTCGTCGACGCGCAGCACGGGCCCGCGGTAGATCAGGTACGGCAGCGGCAGCGCGCGGCTCGTGGCGTCGGCGGCGCCGGGGTACGCCGGCTGCGTCGCCGCGCCGAAGAAGACGCCGGCTTCCCACAGCGGCGGCGTCTGGCGCGCCGCGGCGGGCTCGTCGGCGGTGGCGGGGCTCGCGAGCGCCGCGAGCGCGGCGCCGCCGAGAACGAGGACGGTGGCGCGCAGGCGCCGGGTGGGTGTACTCATGGGCGCGCAGCGTAGCGTGAGCGCGCGGGCTGCGCGCGGCGCTGGCTATACTCGCCGCCACAGCGCCGATTTGTCCCGGCTTGCGGGCGCTCTACAAATGCCGCTAAACAGGCGCCACCGACCCGGTGACCGCATGTGCAGCGGCACCGGGTTTCGCTTTTGGGTCTCTCGCGCATGGTGTCGGTCGGTCACGTCACGCCGCAGCAGATGCACTTCGCCGAGCCGCTGCCGCTTCGCAGCGGCGCGCAGCTCGCGGACTACACGCTGGTCTACGAGACCTACGGCACGCTCAACGCCGACCAGTCGAACGCCGTGCTCGTGTGCCACGCGCTCAACGCGTCGCACCACGTCGCGGGCACCTACGAGGGCCAGCCCAAGAGCGAGGGCTGGTGGGACAACCTCGTCGGCCCCGGCAAGCCGCTGGACACCGAGCGCTTCTTCGTCATCGGCATCAACAACCCGGGCTCGTGCTTCGGCTCGACGGGGCCGATGAGCGTCAACCCCGCCACCGGGCGGCCGTACGGCGCCGACTTCCCCGTCGTCACCGTCGAGGACTGGGTCGATGCGCAGGCGCGGCTGCTCGAGCGGCTGGGCATCGCTCGGCTCGCCGCCGTGATCGGCGGCAGCCTCGGCGGCATGCAGGCGCTGTCGTGGACGCTGCAGTATCCCGAGCGCGTGCGCCACTGCCTGGCGATCGCGACGGCGCCGAACCTGTCGGCGCAGAACATCGCGTTCAACGAGGTCGCGCGCCGCGCCATCGTCACCGACCCCGACTTCCACGGCGGCCACTACTACGAGCACGGCGTCGTGCCCAAGCGGGGGCTGCGCGTCGCGCGGATGATCGGCCACATCACGTACCTGTCGGACGACTCGATGGAGCGCAAGTTCGGCCGCGCGCTGCGCGAGGCCGAGCTCGGCTACACGACGCAGGACATCGAGTTCCAGATCGAGAGCTACCTGCGCTACCAGGGCGAGAAGTTCAGCGAGTACTTCGACGCCAACACCTACCTGCTGATCACGCGCGCGCTCGACTACTTCGACCCGGCGCGCGAGCACGGCGGCGACTTGGCGCGCGCGTTCGCGAAGGCGCAGGCGAAGTTCCTCGTCATCAGCTTCACGACCGACTGGCGCTTCTCGCCGGCGCGCTCGCGCGAGATCGTCAAGGCGCTGGTCGACAACCGGCACGACGTGACCTACGCCGAGATCGCCGCGCCGCACGGCCACGACGCGTTCCTGCTCGACGACGCGCGCTACCACGCGGTGCTGCGCGCGTACTTCGACAACGTCGCCGCACAGGGGCGGGCATGACCTCGCGCGCCGACCTCGACGTGATCGCGCAGCTCGTGCCGCGCGGCGCGCGCGTGCTCGACCTGGGCTGCGGCGACGGCGCGCTGCTCGCGCACCTGCGCGAACAGCGCGACTGCCGCGGGCTGGGCATCGAGATCGACGACACGAAGCTCGTGGCCTGCATCCGGCGCGACGTGCGGGTGCTGCAGCTCGACCTCGAGGACGGCCTGGCGCTGTTCGACGACGACAGCTTCGACGTCGTGCTGCAGCTCGACACGCTGCAGCACCTGCGCCACACCGAGCGCGTGCTGCGCGAGACCGCGCGTGTCGGGCGCATCTCGATCGTCAGCTTTCCGAACTTCGCGCACTGGCCCAACAGGCTGAGCGTGCTGCGCGGGCGCATGCCGGTGACCAAGGTGCTGCCGTACCAGTGGTACGACACACCGAACATCCGCGTCGGCACCTTCGCCGACTTCGAGGTGCTCGCCGGCCAGTGCGGCCTGCGCGTGCTCGAGGCCTTCGGGCTGCACGAGGGCCGGCGCGTCGACCGCTGGCCGAACCTGCTGGCGAGCACCGCCGTGTTCAAGTTCGAGCGGGCCTGAGGCCCGCCGCCCGAGGAGCCTGTCCATGACCGCCGCTTCGACACCCCCCGGCATCGCGCTCGTCACCGGCGCCAGCGCCGGCTTCGGCACCGCGATCGTGCGCCGGCTGCACGCCGACGGCTGGCGCGTCGTCGCCTGTGCACGCCGCGCCGACCGGCTCGCGGCGCTCGCCGCCGAACTCGGCGAGCGCGTGCTCGCGTGGCCGCTCGACGTCACCGACCCCGGCGCGGTCGAGGCGCTGCCTTCGTCGCTCCCGGCCGCCTTCGCCGCCGTCGACCTGCTCGTCAACAACGCCGGCCTCGCGCTCGGCCTCGAGCCGGCGCACCGCGCCAGCCTCGACGACTGGGAGACGATGGTCGCGACCAACGTCGCCGGCCTGATGCGCTGCACGCGCGCGCTGCTGCCGGGCATGGTCGAGCGCGGGCGCGGCCACGTGATCAACATCGGCTCGGTGGCCGGCGGCACGCCGTATCCGGGCGGCAACGTCTACGGCGCGACGAAGGCCTTCGTCCACCAGTTCACGCGCAACCTGAAGGCCGACCTGCTCGGCACGCCGGTGCGCGCGACCGTGATCGAGCCGGGGCTGGTCGGCGGCAGCGAGTTCTCGAACGTGCGCTTCAAGGGCGATGACGCGCGCGCCGCGTCGGTCTACGCCGGCACCGAGCCGCTCGTGCCCGACGACATCGCCGAGGCGGTGGCCTGGGTCGCGCGGCTGCCGCCGCACGTCAACATCAACGTCATCGAGATGATGCCGGCGTGCCAGGCGCACGGCCCGCTGGCGATCCACCGCAAGGGCTGACGCCGGCGGCTCACGCGGCCGGTGTCACCGGCGCGAGCGGGTCGAAATCGGCGGGGCGCTTGTCCTTCCACGCGGCGATCGCCGTCGTCATCTCGCCGAGGTCGAAGATCGCGCTTTGCAGCAGCGTCATCTGCGCGAGCGCGTCGGCGGTGCCGTGGTCGCGCGCGTAGTTCAGCGCGCGCTTGCTGCCGGCGATCGCCAGCGGGCTCTTGGCCGCGATCTCGGCGGCGAGCTGCTGCGCGTGCGCGTGCAGCGCGGCGGCGTCGGGCAGCACGGCGTTGACGAGCCCGACCGCGAGCGCGCGTTCGGCGCCGAGCCGCTCGCCGGTGTAGGCCATCTGGCGTGCGACGCCCTCGGGCACGATCTTCGGCAGCCGCTGCAGCGAGCCGACGTCGGCCGCCATGCCGATGTGGATCTCCTGCACCGTGAAGAACGCATCGGCGCTGCACACGCGGATGTCGCACGCCGCCGCGAGGTCGAGCCCGGCGCCGACGCAGCCGCCCTGTACCGCGCAGATCACCGGAAAGCGCGCCTCGTCGAGCACGTCGAAGCACGCCATCAGCCGGCGCAGCGCGTCCTGGAACGCGAGGCGCTTGCGTGCGTCGCCGGTGTCGAGCATCGCCAGGCCGCTGGCGAACACGTCGAGCGCCATGCCGGCGCAGAAGTGTTTGCCAGTCGAGCGGATCACGAGCACGCGCGTGCGCCCCTCGTCCGACAGGCGCTGCACGTCGTCGCGCAATGCGGCGAAGAACGCCGGGGCGACCGTGTTCAGCCGCTCGGGGCGGTTGAGCTCGAGGGTTGCGATGCCGGTCGCGTCGTCGAGGGCGAGGCTGAAGAAGTCGTTGGCCATGGCGGTTCCTGTTGCGCGGCGTTCAGCATAGCGCGCGGTCTACACTGGCCGCCGTCGATGACCCCGGAGTGACGCGATGAACGCCCGCGACCCGCTGCAGCCGATCGAGCCCGACGAAGCCGGCGCGCTCGGCGCGTTCGTCGCGCGCGCGTGGGACGAGCGCATCGTCGCGGCGCTGAAGGACTACATCGCGGTGCCGGCCAAGAGCCCGATGTTCGACCCCGACTGGGTCGCGCACGGCCACCTCGAGCGCGTCGTGCGCGACGCCGCGTCGTGGGTCGAGTCGCGGCCGGTGGCCGGCCTCGTGGTCGAGGTCGTGCGCCTGCCCGGGCGCACGCCGGTGATCGTCTTCGAGGTGCCCGCCACGCGCGCCGGCAGCGGCGACACCGTGCTGCTGTACGGCCACCTCGACAAGCAGCCCGAGTTCGCCGGCTGGCGGCGCGACCTGGGGCCGTGGATGCCGAAGCTCGACGGCGACCTGCTCTACGGGCGCGGCGGCGCCGACGACGGCTACGCCGTCTACGCCGCCGTCAGCGCGATCGAGGCGCTCGATGCGCACGGCCTCGGGCGCCCGCGCTGCGTCGGCCTGATCGAGACCAGCGAGGAAAGCGGCTCGCCCGACCTGCCGGCCTACCTCGACGTGCTGCGCGAGCGGCTGGGCCGCGTCGGCCTCGTCGTGTGCCTCGACTCGGGCGCCGGCAACTACGACCAGCTGTGGCTGACGACGTCGCTGCGCGGCATGGTCAGCGGCGTGCTGAAGGTCGAGGTGCTCGCCGAGGGCGTGCACTCGGGCGACGCGAGCGGCGTCGTGCCGTCGAGTTTTCGCATCCTGCGCCAGCTGCTCGACCGGCTCGAGGACAGCCGCACCGGCACACTGCTGCCCGGCAGCTTCCACTGCGAGATCCCGGCGGCGCGCGTCGAGCAGGCGCGCGCCGCCGCGGCCGTCCTCGGCGCCGAGGTCTACCAGCGCTTCCCTTGGGCCTGCGGCGCCGACGGCGGCCCCGTGCTGCCGACGACGACCGACCCCGCGCAGGCGCTGCTCAACCGCACGTGGCGCCCGACGCTGAGCGTCACCGGCACCGAAGGCTTGCCGGCGCTCGGCGACGCCGGCAACGTGCTGCGGCCTCACACCGCGTTCAAGCTCAGCCTGCGGCTGCCGCCGCTCGTCGACGGTCACGAGGCGGCGATGACGCTGAAGTCGCTGCTCGAGGACAACGCGCCGTACAACGCCAAGGTCACGTTCGAGCCCGACGGCCGCGCCGGCCGGTACGGCGCCACCGGCTGGAACGCGCCCGACCTGGCGCCGTGGCTCGAATCGGCCCTCGACGCCGCGTCGCGCGCGCACTGGGGGGCGCCGCTGGGCTACATCGGGCAGGGCGGCACGATCCCGCTGATGAACATGCTGCAGCGCGGTTTCCCGCGCGCGCAGATGATGGTGTGCGGCGTGCTCGGGCCGAAGAGCAACGCGCACGGCCCGAACGAGTTCCTGCACGTGCCGTACGCGAAGCGGCTGACGGCCGCCGTCGCGCAGGTGATCGCCGCGTGCCCCTGAGACCGGCTCAGGCCGCCAGGCGCTGCCGCAGCCGCGCCGCGTAGTCGCGCAGCGCCGGGTCGGCGCAGGCGCACGCTTCGTCGAGGCAGCAGCGCGCGTAGTCGGGGTCGCCCTGCAGCCGCGCGACGTCGATGCGCCGACCCTGCAGGCCCATCAGCCACTTCAGTCCGACCCATTCGGACAGCGCCGGTCCCCGATCGTTCGGAGTCGGGTCGACAGGGCGTGAGGGCGGAAGCGAGGCGGACATCGGATGTTGCAAAGCAGCAATCGCAGTGTGCTCCCGAAGCGGGCCGCGTGCCGGCAAATCCGACCGCGGTCTCGGAAATGGCGTTGCGTTCGTGAAACTTTGGCGCTTCGGGTCCGTTCAGCGCAGCGAGTAACCGGTGGCGACCATGCCCTCGCCGACCATCGGCTCGAGCAGCGCGAGCAGCGGCTCGAGCGGACGGTAGCGCGTGGCCACGCGCACCGCGTAGGCGAAGAAGCGCGGCAGGTCGGCCGCGTACGCCGGCTTGCCGTCGCGGTGCTTCAGGCGGCAGAAGATACCCAGCACCTTCAGGTGGCGCTGCAGCCCCATCCACTCGAGCGCGCGCCAGCACTCGCCGAAGTCCTGGCCGATCGGGTGCTCGCCGAACAGCCCCGCGTCGCGCGCCTGCTGCCACCAGCGCACCGCCCAGTCGATCTCGCGCTCCTCGTCCCACGAGACGAAGGCGTCGCGCAGCAGCGACGCGATGTCGTAGGTCACGGGGCCGCGCACCGCGTCCTGGAAGTCGAGGATGCCGGGGTTCGGCTGCGCGACCATCAGGTTGCGCGGCATCCAGTCGCGGTGCACCGCGACCACCGGCTGCGCCAGCGCGCTGGCCACCAGCAGCGCCGTCAGGCGCTCCCAGCTCGCGCGCTCGCGCTCGCCCCAGGCGATGCCGTACTCGCGCTGCACGCACCACTCGGGAAACAGCGCGAGCTCGCGCTGCAGCAGCGCGGCGTCGTACGGCGGCAGCGTGGTGGCGTCGACGTCGCGTTGCCAGCGCACCAGCGCGCCGATCGCGTCGCGCATCAGGCGGTCGGCGCCGGCGGCATCGGCGGCGGAAAGCGCCTGCAGGTACGGCGTCTGGCCGAGGTCGGCGAGCAGCACGAAGCCGAGCGCTTCGTCGGCGGCCAGCACGCGCGGGCTGTGCAGCCCAGCGCGCTCGATCAGCGCCGCGACGTGCAGGAACGGGCGCACGTCTTCCTGCGGCGGCGGGGCATCCATCACGATCAGGCTGCCGCCGCCGTCGGTGTCGACGCGCAGGTAGCGGCGAAAGCTCGCGTCGGCCGACGCCGGGCGCAGCGTGTCGAGCCGCAGGCCGTGGCGCGCCGCCAGCGGCGCGATCCAGGCGGCGAAGCCGTCTCGACGGGCCGGGGTGGCCCAAGTCACGCGGTCGGGCAGGGGCATGGTGTGGATGGGCGGCGGCTCACGCGCCTCGCTGGTGGCGAAATCGGGTGCGGGCCTCGCAGATAATGAATTCTACGGATCGCCGCCGCGGGCACGGACCGGCCGCGTGCGGGGTCCGGGCAGCGATCCTGCACTCACCCGCACGCCCCGTCGCGTCCACGCCGCGCCCTTGCCTTCCGTGCCACCGTTTCCGGTCCACCCGCTGTCGCCACCGTGCACGATGCGCCGCATCGCCAGCGCCGTGCTGGCGCTGACGGCGGCCGCGCTGGTGTCCGCCTACGCGCAGCCGGCCGGCGAGCCGGTCGAACTCGAGGCCGCGCGCATCGACGCGCGCACCGACGTCGACGCCGTGGCCAGCGGCGACGTGCGGCTGCGCCGCGGCCCGCTGACGATTCGTGCCGACCGCCTGAGCTACACGGTGGCCACCGACGTCGCGCGCGCGAGCGGCGCGGTCGAGATCCGCGCCAACGGCGACGTCTACCGTGGCCGCGAGCTCGAGCTGCAGCTCGAGCGCTACGAGGGCTACTTCCTCGAGCCGGACTACTTCATCTCGCGCGCGCAGGCCGGTGGCCGCGCCGAGCGCATCGACTTCATCGACCGCCAGCACGCACGCATCGTCGACGGCGACTACACGAGCTGCGCGCGCGACGGCACCGGCGCGCCCGACTGGCTGCTGTCGGCGCGCCGTGTCGACCTCGACTTCGAGAACAACGAAGGACGCGCCGAAGGCGCCGTGCTGCGCTTTCTCGGCGCGCCGATCCTGGCGGCCCCGGTGCTGACGTTTCCGCTGACCTCGGCGCGCAAGTCCGGGTGGCTGCCGCCGGACCTGAAGTTCGACAGCCGCAGCGGCCTGACGGTGGGCGTGCCGTACTACTGGAACATCGCGCCACCGTACGACGCCACGCTGGTGCCCACGGTCTACGCGAAGCGCGGAGCGGGGCTCGGCGGCGAGTTCCGCTACCTCGGTGCGGCGTATCGTGGGATCGTGCGCGCGCACGTGCTGCCCGAAGACCGCGTCGCCGAGCGCACGCGCTCGGCGCTGGCGCTGCAGCACGAGGGCGTCCTCGACGGCTGGCGTTACCGCGCCGACCTGCAGCAGGTCTCCGACGACGATTACTGGAAGGACTTCGACCGCGACGGCGCGCGCTTCACGCCCCGCCTGTTGCCGCGCGAGCTCGAGGTACACCGCCGCTTCGGGGTGTTCGGCCGTGAGTGGACGGCGTATGGCGGGCTGCAGCACTGGCAGGTGCTGCAGGGCGATCCGCTGGCGGTGATCGTCGCGCCGTACCAGCGCAGCCCGCAGCTGGGCGTGCGCGGGCGCGGGCGCTTCGATTCCGGCGTCGAATACGGGCTGGAGACCGAATTCAACCGCTTCGACCGCCCGCCCGGCAGCGATGACACGCTGCCCACCGGCCAGCGCGTGCACCTGCTCGGCAGCGTCGCGTGGCCGCTGCGTGCGTCGTACGGCGCGCTGGTGCCGCGGCTCGCGCTCAACGCGGCGGCGTACGACACCGACGAGCCGATGGCCGACGGCCGTCGCCAGGCCGCTCGCGCGATCCCGACCCTCAGCGTCGACGGCACGCTGCTCTTCGAGCGCCGCACCCGCTGGCTCGGCCTGGATCTGCGGCAGACGCTCGAGCCGCGCATCCTGTACGCGCACACGCCGCGGCGTGACCAGTCCGCGCTGCCGAACTTCGATGCGGCGCCGAAGGACTTCAACGAGGTCTCGATCTACAGCGACAACGCGTTCAGCGGCATCGACCGCGTCTCCGACGCGCACCAGGTCACGGCCGGCGTGTCGACGCGCTTCGTCGACGTCGCCACCGGCGTCGAGAAGCTGCGCTTCGCGCTCGTGCAGCGCTACCTGTTTCGCGACCAGCGGATCTCGGCCGAGGGGCCGCCGCTGACGCAACGCTTCTCTGACGTGCTGCTCAGTGCGTCGTCGACGCTGTCGCCGCAGTGGACGCTCGACGCGTCGGCGCAGTACAGCCCGAGCCTGGGCAGCACGACGCGCTCGATCGTCGGCGCGCGCTACTCGCCGGGGCCGTTTCGCACCGTCGGTATGCGCTACCGCCTCGCGCGCGACCTGAGCGAACAGGTCGAGGCTGGCTGGCAGTGGCCGCTGTTCGGACCCGTCGAGGGCGAGCGCCGCGACGCAGGTGCCTGCAAGACGAGCGCCTACAGCGTCGGGCGGCTGAACTACAGCCTGCGTGACCAGCGGTTGACCGACTCGCTGCTCGGCGTCGAGCTCGACAGCGGGTGCTGGATCGCGCGCATCGTCGCCGAGAGGACGTCGACCGGACGCACCGAAGCGGTGTCGCGCGTGATGCTGCAGTTGGAGCTCGTCGGCCTGTCGCGGCTGGGTTCGAACCCGCTGTCGACGCTGAAGGACAATATCCCCGGCTACCGACTGCTGCGCGAGCCGGACACCACGCCGCCGCCACCCCGAAGCTATGACTGATCGATCGATTGCCGGCGAGCCGGTGCGGGTGCTGCGCCTCGTCGTGGCCGCTGTCGCCGTCGCGCTGGCCGGTGCCGTCGTCGCGCCCGGCGCAGCCGCCCAGCCGCGCACGGCCGACTACATCGTCGCCGTCGTCAACCAGGAGTCGGTGACTGCGGTCGAGATCGACCAGCGCCTGGCGCGCGTGCGCGAGGGCGCTGCGCGCGCCAACACCCCGCTGCCGCCACCGGCACAGCTGCGCCGTGAAGTCCTCGACAGCCTGATCGACGAGCGCGTCGTGCTCAGCTTCGCGCGCGACAGCGGGGTGCGCATCGACGACGCCGAGCTCGAGCGCGCGCTGGCCAGCGTCGCGCTGCAAAACCAGATTCCACCTGGGCAGCTGCGCGCGCGTATCGAGCGCGAAGGGATGGACTTCAACCGCTTCCGCGCCGACATCCGCGACCAGCTGCTCGTCGAGCGCGTGCGCGAGCGCGAGGTTGCGCGGCGCATCCGCATCACCGACGAGGAGATCGACGCCTACCTCGCCGAGCGCCGCGCCGCGGCGGCCGGCGCGCGCCAGTTCAACATCGCGCAGATCCTCGTGCCGGTGCCCGAGGGCGCCGACGCCGCCGTCGAGGCCGAGCGGCGCGCGCGCGCCGAGGCGGCTCTGGCGCGCGTGCGTGCCGGCGAGGACTTCGCCGCCGTCGCGCGCGAGCTGTCGCAGGACCCGAACCGCGAGCGTGGCGGCGAGATCGGCCTGCGCCCGGCCGACCGCCTGCCCGAGCTGTTCGTCGATGCGGTGCGCGATCTGCGCGCCGGCGACGTGGCGCCGTCGCTGGTGCGCAGCGGCGCGGGCTTCCACGTGCTCAAGCTCGTCGAGCGCCGCGACGCCAACGCGTTCGTCGTCACGCAAACGCGCGCGCGCCACATCCTGCTGCGGCCGAGCACGCCGGCGGGCACGTCGGCGGCGCAGCGCCAGCTCGCCGAGGTGCGCCGCGCGATCACGACGGGGGCGCGGCGCTTCGAGGACGTCGCGCGCGAAATCTCCGAGGACGCGTCGGCGCCGCAGGGCGGCGACCTCGGCTGGACCGCGCCGGGCAGCTTCGTGCCCGAGTTCGAGCAGGCGATGAATGCGCTGCCGGTCGGCGGGGTGTCCGAGCCGGTCGTCTCGCGCTTCGGCGTGCACCTGATCCAGGTGCTCGAGCGGCGCAGCGTCGAGCTCGACGCGCGCCAGCAGCGCCAGCTGGCGACCAATGCACTGCGTGAGCGCAAGTACGAGCAGGCGTACCGCGACTGGGTACGCGAGCTGCGCGCGCAGGCGTACATCGAACTGCGCGACGACGCGCGTTGAATGCGCGGGTCGGGGCGCCGGTGAAGCACATCGCGCGCAAGCGCTTCGGCCAGCATTTCCTCGTCGACGCCGGCGTCATCGACGCCATCGTCGCCGCCGTCGACCCACGGCCTGGCGACGCGCTCGTCGAGATCGGGCCCGGCCTGGGGGCGCTGACGGCGCCGCTGCTCGCGCGCTGCGGCGCGCTCACCGTGATCGAGCTCGACCGCGACCTCGCCGCGCGGCTGCGCCAGCGCGCCGGGCTCGACGTCGTCGAGGCCGACGTGCTGACGGTGGACTTCGCGGCATTGGCGCGCGGGCGCGGCCAGCCGCTGCGCATCGTCGGCAACCTGCCGTACAACATCTCGACGCCGATCCTGTTCCACCTGCTCGACGCCGCCGCGCACTGGCGCGACGCGCACGTCATGCTGCAGAAGGAGGTCGTCGAGCGCATGGCGGCGGCGCCCGGCGGCAAAGACTACGGGCGCCTGACGGTGATGCTGCAGTGGCGCTGCGCGGTCGAGCCGCTGTTCGACGTGCCGCCGCAAGCCTTCGAGCCGCCGCCGCGCGTCGACTCGGCCGTCGTGCGGCTGCGCCCGCACGACGCGCCGCCGGCCGTCGACGCCGAGCGGCTCGGCGAGCTGGTGACGGTGGCGTTCTCGCAGCGGCGCAAGCTGCTGCGCCACACGCTAGGGCGCTGGCTCGACGCGCAGCACTTCGCCGGGTCGTTCGACCTGCAGCGGCGCGCCGAGGAGGTGCCGGTGGCCGAGTACGTCGCGCTGGCCGCAGCATTGCCGCGCTGAAAGCAACAGCGGCGGCCCGCAGGCCGCCGCCGTTCACGCCGCGGGCCGGGCCGGCCTCAGGCGGCGTCGAGCCACATCGCAGTGTCGAAGGCGCTCGTCATCATCGGCATGTTCATGCCGAAGTGGGGATTCACGCCGTTCTTCGGCACCGCGATCTTCGCCGCCGGCTTCAGCGTGCTGTTGTGGGCCACTTCCGTCGCCCGCTCCCATGACCCGATTTCCTGGGAGCGGGCTACCGAAAAGAATAGAAGCACCTGAACGGTACCTTGCGCTCGGCCCAGAAGTCGGCCGCGTCGCGGAACACGTCGAGCAGCTGTTCGCGTGCTTCGCGGTCGAAGCGCGGGTTGTCCGGGATCTGGTCGAGCACGACGACGAATCCCGGCTGCGCGCCGGCCTTGTGCACGAGGTCGGTCATGCAGTCGTACAGCGCGTCGAGGTTCTTGCCGAAGTGCGCCGGGAACAGGAACGACTGCGCGATCGTCTCGAGCACGTCCTGCTTGGTCTGCGCCTCGCCGAGGTTGGCGTACAGGAAATGCTGGCCCGCGGTCTGCGCGGCCTGCATCAGGTCATCGACGCGGTAGGCGCGTATCGCCTGCACGATGTTTGGTCGGACGGTCTGCAAGAGCATGGTCACGATCCTCCAGGATCACGAAAAACGAAACCGGCTCACGGTGCCTGCACGATGCGCGCGAAGCTCGCATAGTGGTCGGCGGTGTAGTAACAGGCCTGCGGCGCGGTCGGCACCGTCCCGCCGCAGACGATGCGCCGCGCGCCGCGGTGGGGCGCGCCGGGCGTGGGCACCGTGTACTCGCGGTACCAGCCGCGCGGCTGCGCAGGCAGCAGGCGCTCGCGGTTGAAGAACACGGTGCCGTCCTTCGCGTAGGGAAACGGCCCACCGCTCACGATGCGCTGGTGCGTCTCGCGCGCCTGCGGCGGCAGCTCGGACCACGCCACCGTCGGCAGCGTGTCGGCCGGCGCGCGCGCCGACGCAGGTGCCGAAGCCAGCAGCGAAGCGGTCAACGATGCCGCCAGCGCGACGCCGGCCACCCACGCCGCGCGCGGCCGCCGACGATTCCACGGCCGGTCGGCCCGTGCCGTGTGAGCGTTCACCAACTCGCTTCGAGCGGGCGACGACGGCGGCAGACCGGACTCAGACACGGGGTAACCCTGACTGGAAAACCCGTCATGGTACTGAAACGGGCCGAAAACCTCAAGCCGGACGGGCTGGAAACGCAGGTGCGCAGAGGTAAATAAGTGTGAGCTCACATCCTCTCAACGGCTGTCGTGTCGAGCGTTTCACGTTGCGTGTCGTCCTTCAGTGGTCCGGCGGCACGGTGGCCAGGCGCGCCGCGACCGCGTCACCGACGTGCTGCATGAAAGCGCGCACCCGCGCGGTCTGGCGCAGATCCGGGTGGGTGAGCATCCACACCGGCACCGACAGCTCGGGGATCGGGTCCGACACCGGCACCAGCTCGGGATGACGCGCCGCCATGAAGGTCGGCAGCACGCCGATGCCCACGCCGGTGCGCAGCATCGCCGCCATCGCGTTGAAGATGTCCACCCGCACCCGCACGCGCGCCTGCGCGAGTTGGCTGCGCATCCAGCGGTCGTAGACCCGCGCGTGGGCGTCGCGCTCGAACGCGACCCACGGCACCTCGCGAACCAGCGTCTCGAGCGGCTGCACCGACTGCGGCAGCCCGGCGCCGCCGCGCAGCGCGTAGGCACGGCACTGCGTCGTGCCGAGCTGGCGACCGACGAGGTGCTCGGCCACGTGCGTCGACATGCGCAGCGCGACGTCGGCCTCGAGCCGGGCCCAGGTCTGCGCCTGGTCGGCGTGGCGGCGCGACAGGTCGACGAGGAACGCGTTCTCGACCACCTCGACCTCGATGCCGGGGTAATCACGCGCGAAGGCCGCCAGCGGGTGCGGCAGCAGGTGCTCCATGATCACGAACGCCGTCGTCACCCGCAGCAGGCCGGTCAGCTCGCGGTCGCGGCCGAGCACCCGGCGCTCGATCTCGTCGGCCTGGTCGGCCATGCGGCGCGCCTGCTCGATCACGAGGCGTCCCGCGTCGGTGGGTACGTAGCCGCGCCGCGAGCGGTCGAACAGCCGTGCGCCCAGGCGTGCCTCGAGTGCGTCGAGGCGGCGCAGCACCGTCGTCGCATTGACGCCGAGTCGGCGCGCCGCCGCGCCCAGCGAACCGGCATGACCCACCGCCAGTGCGTACCGCAGGTCGCTCCAGTCGAGCTCGGCCATGCATCGCCCTTTGTTGCTGCAATTTTGCAGCGAAGATCTGCAAAGATGATTATTGCGTGCACATCCGCAAAGCCTCTACAGTTTTTGCGTAGGCACTAACCCTCAGTCCGTGCGAGGAGTCGGAATGGGTACTTGGGTTCAACCGGCGAGCGGCTCGTCAGCGTTTTCCACGCCACTCGAGACGGCCCCGCTGCGTCTGCTCGAACGCCGCCCGAGCGCGCGCCGCAGCGACGGCACGGCGCGGCCGCAGGCGGTGGCGCGCCCAGACTGGCTCAGCCGGCTGGCGGCTTGGGCCGAGGCGCAGCCGGTGCACCGTCGCTTCGGCAGCTGGACACGGTTGCCGTGAGACCGCACCGGCCGGGGCGGCTCCGCGATCGGGCTGCCTAGAATCGGCCGATGCCGCTTCCGCCCGCCGCTCCGCCCCCCGGTTCCGCGGCGCGGCAAAGCAGGCTCCCCGGGGTGGCCGAACGCCTCGCGCGGGCGCACCGCCTCGTCGTCGTCACGCTGCTCGGCTTCGCGTCAGGGCTGCCGCTGGCGCTGACCGGTCAGGCCCTGCAGGCCTGGATGACGGTCGACGGACTCGACGTCGCGACGATCGGCTTCCTCAGCCTGGTCGGCCTGCCGTACACGTTCAAGTTCCTGTGGGCGCCGCTGATGGACCGCTTCGACCTGCCGTGGCTCGGCCGGCGGCGCGGCTGGCTGGTGGCCACGCAGCTCGCGCTGGCCGCGGTGCTGTGGGCGCTGTCGCACACGTCGCCGGCCGGTGCGCTGCAGGTCTTCGCGCTGCTGGCGGTGGCGCTGGCGTTCGCGTCGGCGTCGCAGGACGTCGTGATCGACGCCTACCGCACCGACCTGCTGCCGGCGGCCGAGCGCGGGCTCGGGTCGTCGCTCAACGTGCTCGGCTACCGGCTGGCGATGATCGTCTCCGGCGGCGTCGCCTTCATCTGGACCGACCCGGCCGGCGCGACGGCCGGCGGTGCGTGGACCTGGCCCGAGGTCTACCGCCTGATGGCATGGCTGATGGTCGCTGCCGCGGTGCTGTCGGCCACCGTGCTGCCCCGCGTGCCGCGCCCCGACGCGACGCCGACGCTGGCGCGTCATGACATCACCGGCTTCTTCGCCGTCGTCGCCGCGGTCGCCGCGGGCTACGTGCTGACGCAGCAGGCCTTCGTGCCGCTGGCCGGCGCGCTGCTCGGGCCGTGGCTCGACGCGAGCGCCCTCGTCGAGCCGCTGCGCCGCCGCTGGACCGACCTGCTCGCGCTGCTGCTCGGGCTCGCGGTGACGCTGCCGCTGGCGGCGTGGGCGGCGCGGCGTGCCCGCTTCCACACGCTGCTCGACGGCCTGCACAACTACTTCAGCCAGGCGGGCGCCTGGGGCTTCCTCGCCTTCATCGTGCTCTACAAGCTCGGCGACGCGTTCGCCGGCGCGCTGATGACGCCGTTCCTGCTCAAGGCGATGGCCTACAGCTCGGCCGAGGTCGGTGTCGTCAACAAGGTGATCGGGCTGTGGCTCACGATCGGCGGCGCGCTGGTCGGCGGCGTGCTGATGCTCAAGCTCGGCCTGTGGCGCTCGCTGATGCTGTTCGGGCTGTTCCAGATGGCAAGCAACCTCGGCTTCTGGTGGCTGGCCGTCAACGGCCGCGGCGTGCTGCCCGGGCTCGAGCTGCCGGCCTTCGACTGGGGCTTCGTCGCGCTCGCGCAGCCCACGCAGGTCGACGGCGGGCTGCTGATGGTGATCGCGTTCGAGAACTTGTCGGGCGGCATGGGCACGGCCGCGTTCGTCGCGTTCCTGATGAGCCTGTGCAACCAGCGCTTTACCGCGACGCAGTTCGCGCTGCTCAGCGCGTTCGCATCGGTCGGGCGCGTGTGGGTCGGCCCGCTGGCCGGCGTGCTCGCCGAGAGCATCGGCTGGCCGACGTTCTTCGTCGTCAGCACCGTCGCTGCGCTGCCGGCGCTGGTGCTGTTGTGGGTGCTGCGTGCACCGGTGCGTGCGCTCGAGGTCGACCCGGCCACGGCGGGCGCCAGCGAAGACTGAGGCCGCCGCCCGCTGCCTAGAATGGGCCCGCGCGCTGCAGGGGGAACCCCCTGCAGCCGACCCGGGTCCGAGACCGTATGCCACGCCACGCCTTCCGCACCGACGCCGACCTGACGCCGGCCCCGATCGGCATCGGGGCGCACGGTGCCGGCTGCCGCTGTGCCATGCACGGCCGGCGGGCGTTCACCGCCGGGCTGGCCGGTGCGGCGCTGCTGCCGCTGCCAGCGCTCGCCGAAGGCGTGCGCGACGATGTCGGTCGCACGTCGCGCTTCGCGCAACTGGTGCCGGCGCAGGAGGTCGAGCGCGCCGCGGCGGCGCAGTACCAGCAGATGACGCGCGAGGCCGCGCAGCAGCGCGCGCTCGCGCCGGCGACGCACCCGCAGGTCGTGCGGCTGCGCGCGATCGCGCAGCGCATGATCCCGCACTGCGAGCCGTGGAACCCGCGCGCGAAGCAATGGCAGTGGGAAGTCAACCTGCTGGGCAGCGGGCAGATCAACGCGTTTTGCATGCCCGGCGGCAAGATCGCTTTCTACTGGGGCATCCTGCACAAGCTGCAGCTCAACGACGACGAAGTGGCCGCCATCATGGGTCACGAGATGGCGCACGCGTTGCGTGAACACGCGCGCGAGCGCATGGGCAAGACGGCGGCCACGCGCGTCGGTGCCAACATCGTGTCGTCGCTGCTCGGCTTCGGCGCCGTCGGCGACACCGTGCTCGGCATGGGCGCGCAGCTGCTGACGCTCAAGTTCAGCCGCGACGACGAGAGCGAAGCCGACATCGTCGGCATGGAGCTCGCTGCGCGCGCGGGCTACGACCCCGCCGCCGGAATCACGCTGTGGGAGAAGATGCTCGCGGCCAACCGCAACGCGCCGCCCGAGTTCATGTCGACGCACCCGGCCGGCGAGACGCGCATCCGAGACATCCAGGCCAAGCTGCCGAAGGTGCTGCCGCTGTACCAGCGCGCCGAGAAGCCCGCGCAGCGCTTCGGCCCGCCACCGAAGGCCTGAGCCCGCGGCTGCCTGCGTGCCTGCGCACGCACGGACGGGCGAAGGGGCCCGAGCTCTGCGAGGGCGCGGCCGGTACGGCCTGTGCCCGGGGCTCCACACGGTGGTGCGTCACGACGACGCCGCGGCCCGTCAGGTGCCGCCGACGTAGGGGTTGTCGCGCCGCTCGCGCCCGAACGTGCTCTCGGGCCCGTGGCCGGGGATGAACACGGTGTCGTCGCCCATCGGCCACAGCCGCTCGACGATGCTCGCGATCAGCTGCTCGTGACTGCCGCCGGGGAAGTCGGTGCGTCCGATGCTGCCGGCGAACAGCACGTCGCCGACGAAGCAGCGCCGCGCCGCCGCGCTGTGGAACACGACGTGCCCCGGCGTGTGGCCCGGGCAGTGGCGCACGGTGAGCACTTCGTCGCCGACTCGCACCGTGTCGCCGTCGGCGAGCCAGCGCGTCGGTGTGAACGGCTCGGCCGGCGGGAAGCCGAACATGCGGCTTTGCTGCGGCAGCGCGTCGATCCAGAACTGGTCGCCCGGATGCGGGCCGATCACCGGCAGGCCCTCTTCGCGCGCGAGCGTGCCGGTGGCCCCGGCGTGGTCGATGTGTGCATGCGTGAGCCAGATCGCCACCGGGCGCACGCCGAGCTCGGCCACCGCGGCGCGCAGCCGCGGCAGGTCGCCGCCGGGGTCGACGATGACGGCGTCGAGGGTGTGGTCGCACCAGACGATCGAGCAGTTCTGGGCGAACGGCGTGACGGGGACGGTCAGGTAGCGCAGCATCGCGCGCAGCCTACCGCACGCCGGCTCGCCGCGTGCTCAGCGCGCGGGCGTCGCGATCGGCGCCACCGGCTCGGGCGCGAGCAGGCTGCCGTCGCGCAGCCCGCGCAGTGTGCCCAGCAGCAGCCCCGCGATCACGAGCGAGGTCAGCGCCAGCAGCACGACGCCGGCCAGCGCGATCGCGCTGCCCGGCGAGGCCAGGCGCAGCGTCAGCGCCGTGAGCGCCGCCAGCGGGAACGACAGCGCCCAGTGCGGCAGCGAGAACGGCAGCGCCGCCAGACGCCGCAGCTGCGTGCCCACCCACAGCAGCGTGAACAGCGCCATGCCCCACAGCGCCCACGCCACCGGCAGCGGCGCGCCGAGCTGCAGCAGCGCGAGCGCCGACACCGCCGGCGGCGCGATCAGGATGAACACCGTCGGCAGCAGGCGCTCGGGGAACATGCCCTGCACGGCGATGCGCACCAGCACCAGCGTCAGCACGACGGGCCAGAAGAGCAATCCGATGCCGAACTGCGCGGCCGCCCACTCGGCGTGACCGAGCGGCACGCCGGCCAGCGGCGGCAGCACGTTGCCGACGACCGGGATGAACAGCGCCGGCGTCACGCCGGCCCACGCCAGCCCCGGCGGCAGGCCTTCCTTCAGGTTCGCGTTCTGGTTGCCGCGCCACCAGCGCCCGAGCACCCACATGGTGGCGACGAGCTGGCTGCCGCAGCCGAGCCACCACAGCGCACCGGCCCACCACGACGGCCCGAGCAGCGCCACCGCGACGGTGGCCAGCAGCAGGATCGCGATCGGCAGCGTCGCGACGAAGCTGTGGCGCACCGGGTGCAGGCGGTCCTCGCGCCACGCGTCGGCGTGGTAGAGGCCGCGCAGCACGGTGGCCACCGCGAGCACGGCGAACACGCCGGCCGCGAGCGCGCCGACGACGAGCGCGACGCCGGTGGCCATCGCGCCCATCAGCGGCTCGGCGCGGTGCCACGCCAGTGCCAGGCCGGTCAGGCCCATCACGATCGCGTACCAGCCGGGAAACAGGTAGCGCAGCTTGGGCAGCACGGCCCGCGTCGCGGTCGCGGCGGCTTGCGGGTTGGGCGATGTCGAGGTCGTCACGCGTGCCTCCTCCTCAGGGTGTGGCCCGGCGGCTGCCGGCCATCGCACCGAGCGGCCACGCGAACGCGGCCGCGACGAGGCCGAAGCCGGCGGCCAGCGCCAGCAGGTTGGCCCAGTCGACCCAGTAGGCCATGTCGGCGAGCGACGCTTGCGTCGCCCCCGGCAGCCACAGCACGGTGGCCACCGCCGCCAGCACCGCGGCGCCGAGCGCGAACTTGACGCCGCCGCGCCAGTTCGCGCCGCGGCGGCGCAGCGCGGTGACCATCAGCGCGGCCCACAGCACGGCCGCACCGAGCAGCAGCGGCCACAGGTCGAGCGCGATCTCCCAGACGATGTTGATCACGAGCCAGATCTCGTACATGGCGTTCTCCTGCGCGCGTCAGACGCGGCCCTTGAGCACCGCGAGGTACGCGGGCTTGAGCATGCGGTACTTCATCAGCCACGCCATCCAGCTCTCCTGCAGCGGCTCGATCATCGGCAGCGACGGCGTCAGCCTGCCGTCGTAGTCGAACTCGATCAGCATCGCCGAGCCTTCGCGCACGATCAGCGGGCACGAGGTGTAGCCGTCGAACTTCTGGTCGGCGTCGCGGCCGGCGACGACCTCGACCAGGTTGTGCGCGACGATCGGCGCGCTCTTCTTGACCGTCGCGGCGGTCTTGCCGCGCGGCGTGCCGTTGATGTCGCCGATGCCGAACACGTTCGGGAAGCGCTTGTGGCGCAGCGTGTCCTTGTCGACCTCGAGCCAGCCGCCGGGCGCCATCGGCCCGTCCTGCGCGGCCAGCGCGCTGTTCTTGACCGCGTCGGGCGCGCGCATCGGCGGCACGACGTGGAGGAAGTCGTACGGCACCTCCTGCCGATCGCCCTCGGGGCTCGCGAAGGTCGCGCGCCGCGCACCGATGTCCACCGCCACCAGCTTGCTCAGGTGGTGGCGCTCGACGCCGAACGCGTCCCAGTACGCGAGCACCTTGTCGTTGACGACCTTGACGCCGAACACGGTGTCTTGCGGCAGCCCGGTGTGGAACAGGATCTTCGACGCGGCGAGCGTGCCGGCCCGGCGCAGCCGGTCGGCGACCATGAACGTCATCTTCAGCGGTGCGCCGGCGCACTTCAGCGGCCCGGCGGGCAGCGTCATCAGCGCGGTGCCGCCGCGCCTGCGGAATGCGTCGAGCGCGCTCCACGTCGCCTGCGCCGCCTGCGGGCTGGCGTAGACGCTGGCCAGGCCGTCGCGGCCGATCGCGCCCACGTCCATGCCCTCGATCTGCGCGTAGTCCAGGTGCAGGCCGGTGGCGACGACGAGGAAGTCGTAGCCGATGCGCCTGCCGCTGGTGGTCACGACGGTGTTGGCCGCGGGGTCGAACTCGGCCACCATCTCCTGCACCCATTCGACCCCGGCGGGCATGAAGCGCGCGTTCGCGTCGCGCACCTTGCCCACCGGCCACACGCCGGTGGCCACCAGCGTGTAGCCGGGCTGGTAGTTGTGTTCCTTCTTCGCGTCGACGACGGTGATCTTTGCGCCGTCGAGCATGCGGCTCAGGCGGTTGGCGATCGCCAGCCCGCCGAGCCCGCTGCCGGCGATCACGATGCGCGCGTGGGTCTTCAGCGCGGCAGCGCGCGCGGCGCCGGCCGGCACCAGCGCCGCGCCGCCCGCCGCCAGGCCGACCACACCGACGCCTTGCAGCCAGCGCCGCCGCGACGCGTCGGCCAATGCGCCGGGCGCGGGGATGGGGTCTCGGATCATGACGGTCTCCTTCATCATGCGCCGTGCGGCGGCGGTCCCGCCGCACGGTGTGCAGCCTGACCCGTGCGGCGGCCGGCGGCCTTGATGCCTGTCAAGACTCCCGCCCGGATTGCGGGTGCCGTTGGCGTCTTTGATACCCAGTGAGGTATCATACGTTCCCGATGGTTGCGACACGTGATCCAGATCAAGACCTCCCGGGCGTCTCAAGATTGGTGCATGATTGAGTACGCATACACGGCGCTGACTGCCGCGCCCCCGCCGAGGATCCAACCATGCACGGCCTGAGACAGATCGACCCCGCGACCGCGCTGGAGCACCTGCGCGCTGGTGCCTTGCTGATCGACGTGCGCGAGCCCGGCGAGGTGCAGCGGCTCGCGTTCGACGCGCCGAACGTCGTGCAGATGCCGCTGTCGCAGTTCGCGCAGCGCTACCACGAGCTGCCGCGCGACCGCGAACTGATCATCGCCTGCGCCAGCGGCGCGCGCAGCTTCCAGGCGATGCAGTTCCTCGTCCACCACGGCCACAACCACGTCTCGAACCTGCAGGGCGGCATCGGCATGTGGCGCCTGCACGGCCTGCCGGTGGCCGCCGCCTGAGCGCGGGCGGCGCTGTCACGCGCCTGCCACGCACCCGTCCCACACTGGGCGTCGATGGAGACCTCGACGCCGGACGGCGACGTCGCCGAGTGGCGCGCGCTCGCCGATCGGCTGGCCACGCTGCGCGCCGACATGCTCGCCGACGAGCGTCGCCTCGCGTCGCGCCTGCAGGCCGTCGACGCGCGGCACCGCGCGAGCGCGCGCAACCTCGTGCACTACCTCGCGCTGCGCCGGCACGACCTGCGCAGCCTGCAGGACGCGCTCGCGCGGCATGGACTGTCGTCGCTCGGCCGCGCCGAGGCCGACGTGCTGCCGGCGCTCGAGCGCGTGCTCGGCGTGCTGCACCGCCTGCTCGGCGAGCCGGCGGTTGCGCCGAGCGCCTCGATGGGCGGTCGGCAGCAGCTCGCCGCGCACGCCGACGCGCTGTTCGGTGCGGCGCCCGACGGCCGCACGGTGCGCATCATGGTCACGCTGCCCGACGAGGCCGCGCACGACGACGCGTTGGTCGCGGCGCTGGTGGCGCGCGGCATGGACGTCGCGCGCATCAACGCCGCGCACGGCGACGCCGCGTCCTGGACCGCGATGGCCGCGCGCGTGCGGCAGGCGGCGGCAGCGGCCGGGCGCCATGTGCGCGTGCAGTTCGACCTCGCCGGCCCCAAGCTGCGCACCGGCGCGCTGCCGCCCGGGCCGGCGGTGCTCAAGCTCAAGCCGCAGCGCGACGCCTGGGGCCGCGTGCAGGCGCCGGCGCGCGTCGTGCTGGTGGCCGAAGGCGACACGCCGTCGCCCGAGGCGGACTCGGTGCAGGTCGACGCCGACTGGTGCGCCGCGCTGCGCGCCGGCGACGCGATCGACCTCGTCGATGCGCGCGGCGCGCAGCGCCACTGGACCGTCGTCGCTGCCGACGGCCGCCGCGCGGTCGCCGAGTGCACGCACACCACCTACCTTGCGCCCGGCGTGCGGCTGCTGCACCCCGGCCCGCGCGGCGTGCAGACCACCGGCGTCGGCGGCCTGCCGCGCGCTGCCGGCGCCCTCGAGCTCGTCCCCGGCGACCTGCTGCGCGTGTGCCGCGACGCCGATGCCGCGCTGCATGCCGAAGGCGCGCTGCGCATCGGCTGCACCCTGCCCGAGGTGTTCGCGCAGGTGCGTGCCGGCGAGCGCGTGTGGTTCGACGACGGGCGCATCGGCGGCGTCATCGAAGCCACCGACGCCGACGGCTTCGACGTGCGCATCACGCGCACGCGCGACGGCGGGGCACTGCTGCGCGCCGACAAGGGCATCAACCTGCCCGACAGCCGTCTCGCGCTGCCGGCGCTGACCGCGAAGGACCGCGCCGACCTCGACGTCGCGGTGCGCATCGCCGACATCGTCGCGCTGTCGTTCGCGCAGGACGCCGACGACGTCGCTGCGCTGCGCGCCGCACTGGCCGAGCGCGGCGCGTCGCACCTCGCACTCGTGCTGAAGATCGAGACGCGCCGCGGCTTCGAGCAGCTGCCCGAGCTGCTGCTGGCCGCGCTCGCGCACCCGGCTGCCGGCGTGATGATCGCGCGCGGCGACCTCGCCGTCGAATGCGGCTGGGAGCGGCTGGCCGAGGTGCAGGAGGAGATCCTGTGGGCGGCCGAGGCGGCGCGCGTGCCGGTGATCTGGGCCACGCAGGTGCTCGAGAGCCTGGCCAAGGGCGGCGCGCCGTCGCGCGCCGAGATCACCGACGCCGCGATGGGCGTGCGCGCCGAGTGCGTGATGCTCAACAAGGGCCCGCACCTCGTCGAGGCGATCGCCACACTCGACGACATCCTCGTGCGCATGCAGTCGCACCAGACCAAGAAGCGCTCGCTGCTGCGCGCACTGCGCGCGTGGGCCGAGCCCGCCGCCGCGACGCCCTGACCCCGTGCCGCGCGCGGGGCCGCGCCGGCGCAGCCCGCACAATCGGCGCCTCGGCCGACCCCGTCCCGCCCATGACCTCGTCACCTCCCTTCGTCGCACCGGCGTCGTTCGACGACGCCGACGCCGCACTCGCGCAGGTGCAGCGCATCTACGCCGCCAGCGTGCAGCACCTGCGCGACGCGCTGCAGCGCTACGTCGCCGGCCGCGACCCGGCGCAGCCGGTGCGCGCGTGCTACCCGTTCGTGCGCGTGCGCACCGACACCGTCGCGCGCGCCGACTCGCGGCTGGCCTACGGCTTCGTCGCCGGGCGCGGCGTCTACGAGACGACGCTGACGCGCCCCGACCTGTTCGCGCGCTACTACCGCGAGCAGTTCGAGCTGCTGCTGCGCAACCACGGCGTGCCGCTCGAGGTCGGCACCGGCACGCAGCCGATCCCGGTGCACTTCGCGCTCGCCGACGACGCCGCGTTCGACGGCCCGCTCGACGCCGAGCGCAGGCTGCGGCTGCGCGACCTGTTCGACCTGCCCGACCTCGCCGCGATGGACGACGGCATCGCCAACGGCACGCACGAGCCCAAGCCCGGCGAGCCGCAGCCGCTGGCGCTGTTCACCGCGCCGCGCGTCGACTACTCGCTGCACCGGCTGCGCCACTACACCGGCACCGCGGCCGAGCACTTCCAGAACTTCGTGCTGTTCACGAACTACCAGTTCTACGTCGACGAGTTCGTGCGCCTGGGCCACGCGCTGATGGCGCGCACCGACAGCGACTTCGTCGCGTTCGTCGAGCCGGGACACGTCGTCACGCGCCGCGCGGGGCTGCCGGCCGAGCCCGGCGACGACGCCGGCGCGCCGCCGCCGCGCATGCCGCAGATGCCCGCGTACCACCTCGTGCGCCCGGACGGCAGCGGCATCACGATGGTCAACATCGGCGTCGGCCCGGCCAACGCGAAGACGATCACCGACCACATCGCCGTGCTGCGCCCGCACGCGTGGATCATGCTCGGCCACTGCGCCGGGCTGCGCAACACGCAGCAGCTCGGCGACTACGTGCTCGCGCACGGCTACGTGCGCGAGGACCACGTGCTCGACGAGGAGCTGCCGCTGTGGGTGCCGATCCCGGCGCTGGCCGAGATCCAGGTCGCGCTCGAGCAGGCGGTGGCCGACGTCACGCAACTGCGCGGCTGGGAGCTGAAGAAGATCCTGCGCACCGGCACCGTGGCCAGCACCGACAACCGCAACTGGGAGCTGCTGCCGCACCCGGGGCCCGAACGCCGCTTCAGCCAGAGCCGCGCGATCGCGCTGGACATGGAGAGCGCGACGATCGCCGCCAACGGCTTCCGCTTCCGCGTGCCGTACGGCACGCTGCTGTGCGTGTCCGACAAGCCGCTGCACGGCGAGATCAAGCTGCCCGGCATGGCCAACGCGTTCTACCGCGAGCGCGTCGACCAGCACCTGCGCATCGGCATGCGCGCGCTCGACATCCTGCGCGGCCAGCGCCTCGAGGCGCTGCACAGCCGCAAGCTGCGCAGCTTCGCCGAGGTGGCGTTCCAGTAACGGGGGCGCCCCACGCGCTTCACGAAGCTTCACGCGCGGCCGCACGGCCGAAACGCGCCGCGGGCATCATCGTTTTGACCTGTGTCATGCGCCGCGACGCCGGCACGACGAAGACCGCCCCCCGTGACGACACCCGACCCGACCACGACGCTGCGCGCGGCACGCCGCCTGGCCTGGGTGGCGCTGGCGCTGCTCGGCAGCGGCTGCGCGTCGCTGCAGCAGCCGAGCGCGCCGCCGCCGGCCGACCCGGTGCCCGCCGCGTGGACCGCGCCGGTGCCCGCCGCCGCGCCGGCCGACCTCGCGCAGTGGTGGACGCGCTTCGGCGACCCGGCGCTGCCCGGCCTCGTCGCGCAGGCGCTGCAGGCGAACACCGACATCGACGTCGCGCAGGCGCGGCTGCGCCAGGCGCGCGCGGCGCGCGATCTCGCCGCCGCCGGGCTGCAGCCGCGCTTGGGCGCGAGTGCCTCGGCGCAGGGCAACTGGAGCGAAGCCACCGGCCGCACCACCGAGAGCTGGCGCACCGGGCTCGACGCGAGCTGGGAGGCCGACCTGTGGGGCGCGGGCGCGGCCGGCGTGCGCGCCGCCGACGCGACCGAGCGCGCCGGCGCGCTGACGCTCGCGCAGGCGCGCGTGAGCGTCGCGGCCGAAGTCGCGCTCACGCTGCTGCAGCTGCGCGGCACGCAGGCGCGCGAGGCGATCGCGCGGCGCAACCTCGCGAGCCAGCAGCAGACGCTGCAGATCACGCGGTGGCGCCGCGACGCGGGGCTGGTGACCGAGCTCGACGTCGCGCAGGCGCGCACCGCGGTCGAGCAGACGCGCGCGCAGCTGCCCGCATTGGCCGGTGCCGCCGAGCAGGCGATGAACGCGCTCGCGGTGCTCACCGGCCGCGCGCCCGGCGCGCTGCATGCCGAGCTGGCGGCGCGCGACGACGCCGTGCCGCCGTCCGTGCCCGCCGACCTCGCGGTGGCGTTTCCGGCCGACGTGCTGCGCCAGCGCCCCGACGTGCAGGCCGCCGAGCGGCGGCTCGCCGCCGCCGCCGCGCGCGTCGAGCAGGCCGACCTGCAGCGCCTGCCGGCCTTCACGCTCGGCGGCTCGATCGGCCTGAGCGCACTGAGCCTCACCGCGCTGGGCAGTGGCGCCGGCGTCGCGTCGCTCGCGGCCAGCGTCAGCGTGCCGGTGTTCGACGCCGGGCGGCTGCAGGCGCAGGTGCGCCAGCAGGAGGCCGCGCGCGACGAGGCCGCCGCGGGCTATCGCGCCGCCGTGCTCGCCGCGCTGCAGGAGGTCGAGGACGCGCTGGTGTCGCTGGCGCGCACGCGCGAGCAGCTCGCCGCGCAGCAGGCCGCCGCCGCGTCGGCACGCCGCGCCGCCGTGCTCGCCGAGCAGCGCTACGCGAGCGGGCTGGTCGACTTCCAGAACGTGCTGCTCAGCCAGCGCACGCTGCTCGCCGCCGAAGACGCCGTCGCCGCGACGACGACCACGCTCGCCACCGCCCACGTGCGCCTGTACAAGGCGCTGGGCGGCGGCTGGACCCCCGAACCGACACCGACCGCCTCGCGATGAACACGCCCGCCCGTGACGCCCCCGACACCGACGCGCTCGACGCCCTGCTCGGGCCGGGCGGCGGCCGCACGCGCTGGTGGCACCGCCCCGGCGTGTGGATCGGCGCCGTGCTGCTGGCGGTGGCTGCCGCGGGCGCCTGGTGGTGGCTCGGCCAGCGCCAGGCCGCGTCGGCGCCGCAGTACCAGACGCAGCCGGTCGCGCGCGGCGCGCTGACGGTGACCGTCACCGCCAGCGGCACGCTGCAGCCGATCCGCCAGGTGGCCATCGGCAGCGAGCTGTCGGGCACGGTCGCGCGCGTGCACGTCGACGTCAACGACCGCGTGAAGAAGGGCCAGGTACTCGTCGAGCTCGACGACGCGCGGCTGCGCGACCAGGTCGCCGCGTCGCGCGCCGCGTTGGCCGCTGCCGAGGCCGCGCTCGCGCAGGCGCGCGCGACCGCCGCCGAGGCGCGCGACACGCTGGCGCGGCTGCGCGACGTCAGCCAGCGCAGCGGCGGCCTCGTGCCGTCGGCGGCCGAGCTCGACGCCGCGCAGGCCGCGGCCGCGCGCGCCGAGGCCAACGTCGCCAGCGCGCGCGCCGGCGTCGAGCAGGCGCGCGCGACGCTCAGCAGCAACGAGACCAACCTGCGCAAGGCGTCGATCCGCTCGCCGATCGACGGCGTCGTGCTGTCGCGCGCCGTCGAGCCGGGCAACGCGGTGGCCGCGTCGCTGCAGGCGGTCACGCTGTTCACGCTCGCCGAGGACCTCAAGCAGATGAAGCTGCAGGTCAACGTCGACGAGGCCGACGTCGGCCAGGTGCGCGAGGGGCAGGCGGCCAGCTTCACCGTCAGCTCGTACCCGAACCGCCGCTACCCGGCCAAGGTCCTGCGCGTGGGCTACGGCTCGACGGTCAAGGACAACGTCGTCACGTACCTGACCGACCTCAGCGTCGACAACGACGACCTGTCGCTGCGCCCCGGCATGACGGCCACCGCGACGATCACGACCACCGAGCGCACCGACGTGCTGCTCGTGCCGAATGCGGCGCTGCGCTACTCGCCGCAGGCGGCGGCTGCCGCGCCACGCGCCGGCGGCGGCAGCAGCTTCGTCTCGAGCATGATGCCGCGCCCGCCCGGCGCCGGGCAGCCGCCGCGCCGCGCCGGCACGAACATCGCGCAGGTGCGCCAGGTGTGGGTGCTCGAGGGCGGCCAGCCGCGCGCGGTGCCGGTCAAGCCGGGTGCCAGCGACGGCCGCCAGACCGAGGTGACCAGCGACGAGCTGCAGCCCGGGATGGCGGTCATCGTCGGCCAGACCACGGGCGCGGCGCGATGAGCGAGGCCACGGCCGCCCCGGCGACCTTCACGCCGCTGATCCGCCTGCGCGGCGTGACCAAGGTCTACGGCAGCGGCTCGGCCGCGGTGGCCGCGCTGCGCGGCATCGACCTCGACATCGACGAAGGCGAATTCGTCGCCATCATGGGCCCGAGCGGCTCGGGCAAATCGACCGCGATGAACATCCTCGGCTGCCTCGACACGCCCAGCGCCGGCGCCTACCTGTTCCGCGGCGTGCCGGTGCAGCGCATGGACCGCGACCAGCGCGCGCTGCTGCGCCGCCGGCACCTGGGCTTCGTGTTCCAGGGCTTCAACCTGCTGCCGCGCACGACGGCGCAGGAAAACGTCGAGCTGCCGCTGCTGTACCGCGGCGCGCCGCGCGCCGCGCGCCACGCCGCCGCACGCGAGGCGCTGGCCGCGGTCGGCTTGGCCGGGCGCGAGCACCACACGCCGGCCGAGCTGTCGGGCGGGCAGCAGCAGCGCGTCGCGATCGCGCGCGCACTCGTCACGAACCCGACGGTGCTGCTCGCCGACGAGCCCACCGGCAACCTCGACACGCAGCGCGGGCGCGAGATCATGGACCTGCTCGCCGGCCTGAACCGCGAGCGCGGCATCACGGTGCTGATGGTCACGCACGAGCCCGACATGGCCGCCTACGCGCGGCGCGTCGTGCGCTTCCGCGACGGGCGCATCGACAGCGACCGCGCGCAGGCGCCGCTGGACGCCGCCGCGGCGGAGACGCGCTGATGTGGTGGAACACGCTGCTGCTGGCGCTGCGCGAGATCCGGCGCAACCTGCTGCGCTCGTTCCTGACGATCCTGGGCATCGTGATCGGCGTCGCGGCGGTGATCACGATGGTCACGGTGGGCCGCGGCGCGACGCAGGCCGTGCAAGACCAGATCACGAGCCTGGGCACCAACCTGCTGATGGTGCGCCCGGGCCAGCGGCTGGGCCCCGGACGCGACGCCGCCGGTGCGCCGCCGTTCCGGCAGGCCGACGCCGAGGCGATCGCCGCGCAGGTGCCCGGCGTGCGCAGCGTCGCGCCGCAGGCGGCCACCGGCGCGGTGGCGGTGTACGGCGCGCGCAACTGGTCGACCGTCGTCCACGGCACGACCAATGCCTACTTCGAGACCAACAACTGGACGCTGGCCGACGGCCGCACCTTCGAGGAGGCCGAGCTGCGCGCCGGCAGCGCGGTGTGCGTGATCGGCGCCACCGTGCGCCGCGAGCTGTTCGGCGCCGAGGAGCCGGTGGGCTCGCGCCTGCGCGTGCGCAACGTCAGCTGCGAAGTCATCGGCCTGCTGCGCAGCAAAGGCCAGGCCGCGATGGGCATGGACCAGGACGACGTCGTCGTGATGCCGATCAACGCCGTGCAGCGGCGGCTGACCGGCAACCTCAACGTCGGCACGCTGCTCGTCTCGATGGACGACGGCGCCGACGCCGAACGCGTCAAGGCCGACCTCACGCGCCTGCTGCGCGAGCGGCGCAAGCTCGCCGACGGCGACGAGAACAACTTCAACGTGCTCGACACGCAGCAGCTCGCGCAGACGCTGTCGAGCACGACGCAAGTGATGACGACGCTGCTCGGCGCCGTGGCCGCGGTGAGCCTGCTCGTGGGCGGCATCGGCATCATGAACATCATGCTCGTCAGCGTGACCGAGCGCACGCGCGAGATCGGCATCCGGCTCGCCATCGGCGCGCTCGGCCACGAGGTGCTGCTGCAGTTCCTGATCGAGGCCGTCGTGCTCGCCGCGCTCGGCGGGCTGGTGGGCATCGTGATCGCGACCGCCGCGTCGATCGCGCTGACCGGCGTGATGGGCGTGCCGTACCTGTTCGACCCGGCGATCAACGTGCTGTCGTTCGCGTTCGCCGCGGCGATCGGCGTGCTGTTCGGCTACTTCCCGGCGCGCCGCGCCGCGCAGCTCGACCCGATCGAGGCGCTGCGGCACGAGTAGACCGCCGGCGTCGGCGTGCAAAGCATTGCAAATTGAGCGTGCGCCGCTCAACGTGCAACCATGCTGCCCCGCCAGGCCGAGCCCACGCTGCAGGAGCGTCTGCGCTGCTTCCCGGCCGTGGTGCTCGTCGGTCCGCGGCAGGTGGGCAAGACCACGCTGGCGCGCGCCGTCGCGGCGCGCTACCCGGGGGCGGCCTTCTTCGACCTCGAACGCGAGTCCGACCGCGCCGCGCTGCGCCAGCCCGAGCTGCTGTTGCCCACGCTGCGCGACCGTCTCGTCGTGCTCGACGAGGTGCAGCTGGCCCCCGGGCTGTTCGCGGCCCTGCGGCCAGAGATCGACGACGACCGACGCCCGGGGCGGTTCCTGCTGCTGGGGTCTGCGTCGGGCGGGCTGCTGCGGCAAGGCGCCGAATCGCTGGCCGGCCGGGCGGCTACCGTCGAGTTGACGCCCTTTCTCGCGTCGGAACTGCAGCCCGACTTGCCGGCGCTGCAGTCGCGTTGGCTGCGCGGCGCACACCACCGTCGGCCGGTACCTGGACACGCTGGTCGACGCGTTGATGGTGCGCCGCCTGCAGCCAGTGCTGCCCAACGCGGGCAAGCGGCTCGTCAAATCACCGAAGGTGTACGTGCGCGACAGCGGGCTGCTGCACGCGTTGCTGGGCATCACCGACGTCGCCGCGCTGCAGGGCCACCCCGTGGCTGGCGCATCGTGGGAAGGATTCGTCGTCGAGCAGGTGGCCGGCGCGGTGCCCGCCGACGCGACGCTCGGCTTCTACCGCACCGCGGCGGGCGCCGAGATCGACCTCGTCGTCGAGCACCGCGGCCGGCGCGTCGGCTTCTGGCAGGCGCTGGAAGACCTGCGGCTGGAACGCGCGTTCGTCGTGGCGCCCGTGGCGCGGCGCTATCCGCTCGAGCCCCGCGTCGAGGTCGTGGGCGTGAACGATTTGGCAGCTGCCTTGGCCGGCACCTGACCCCGCCGGCTTTCAGACCGGCCGGGTGGCCGCAGGCGTCGCAGACGCGGCCTTCGGCAGGCGTTGGACGACCTGCAACCGCCGCGCGTCTTCGCGTCGTTCGGGCGCCAGCGCCTCGTGGCGATGGCGCTGGCACTGCGCGTCGAGGGGCCACGCGTGATGGACCCGGCCAAGGCCCGCGGCGCCGACCGCGCCGTGCGACGAGTGACGCGTTTCGTCGGCGCGCGGCACAGCCGGTCGGCCGCGGGTGACGCGTTTGGTCAGCTGCTGCGCATCCGGGCGCGCCGCCGCGTGAGCTGCGTCACGAATGCGCCCGCACGCCGGGCTGGCACGGCCTTCGCATGAAGCGAGCCGTCCCTGTCCTTCACCCCCATCGCAAAGGAGCGATTCATGAAGCGAGTGCAACAAGGTTTCACGCTGATCGAACTGATGATCGTCGTCGCGATCATCGGCATCCTGGCCGCCGTCGCGCTGCCGGCCTACCAGGACTACACGGTTCGCTCGCGTGTGTCGGAACTGGCGATCCAAGCGTCGGGCATGAAGGCGACGGTCGGTGAGAACATCGCCAATGCAGGCACGAGTCTGCCCTTGGCTTCCGGCGCATGTGCCGGTGTAACGAACATCAGCACTGATACGAAGAATACTGCCGCCAGCACATGCAACGACACCACCGGAGTCATTACCGTCACCGGTACGGCGGCTGCCAAGGGCGTGCAGTTGACGTACACACCGACGCTTACGGCTGAGGGGGTGATCGACTGGCGGTGCTCGACGGCTGCGGCAAACTTCAAGTACGTGCCTGCTGAATGCCGTAACGCGACCGGCACCTGATTGACGGCAACGATCGACCACAAAGCAGATGGGGCCCCTTGGGGCCCCATTTGTATTTCTACCGTTCCGGCTCCTGTACCCTCATGCGCGTTCCGACAATTCGCCATGGTGTCTATGCCTGTCTTGTGCTCGTTCCGTTGCTGCTGAGTGTCGTGAGCGGCGTGAGGCCATACGACACGGCGCGCATCGCGCAACTGGGGCTGGCACTGATTTGTGCCGTGGCGCTGACATCGCCGTCAGCCACGGCCCGCCCCCTTGGAGTGTGGTCTGCTGGCACGGTGGCCGGGGCAATCGGTGCCGTCGTGCTCGGGCTCGCGTCGACCGCACTTGCCGCTGTGCCGTCGATGGCCTGGCGCGAGGTCGCGGTGATCGCCGGCTGCCTGTGCATTGCCGCCATCGTCGCCAGACACCAGGGGCGTCGCGATGAGTTCGTGCGCACCGTGGTCGTCGCGTCACTGTTGTACGTCACGGTGGTCTGGCTGCTCGTGGCAGCAATCCACGTCAGCGGGCAACCGCTCGAACGCGCCGAGCTGTTCGTCGGCTACGACAACTACCGCTTCTTCAACCACGTCCAGACGGTGGCGCTGCCGTTGCTGGCACTTGGCACGGCGCTGTCGGCATCGGGGCGGCGCTGGCGTGCCGCGGCCGCAGCTGCTCTTGTCGGCGGTTACGCACTGCTGATCGCGACGGGGGGTCGCGCGACACTGATGGCTCTCGGTGTCGGGTTTGGATCGGCCGTGCTGCTGTTCGGTCGTGCCGCGTGGCCGCTTTTGCGTGCGACCGTGTTTGCTGCAATCGCGGCGGCGCTGCTCTACGTCTTGGCGTTCGGCGTACTGCCCGCCTGGACCGGCGCCACCCCTGATGCCGCCGAGGCTTACCACGGCGCTCGCGAAAGCAGCGTGCACGCACGCTATTACTTGTGGGACATTGCCCTGCAGCAGGTGGCACGATCGCCGTGGCTGGGCGTTGGACCAATGCACTTTGCCCACGAAGTGAATCTCAAGGCGGCGCACCCGCACAACGTCTATCTGCAGGTGGCGGCGGAATGGGGGTTGCCGATGCTCGCGCTGCTGCTCGTCGCCGCCGTGCTGGGACTAAGGCGACTTGCGGCGGCCGCGCGCAGGTCCAGCGACATGCCATTCCGACTGGAAGGCATCGCACTACTGACGACGTGGATCGCGATTGCCGTCGATGGCGCCTTCTCGGGCAACTTCGTGATGCCGGTATCCCAGGTTTGGATCGCCTTCGTGGGCGGTTGGACCGTGGCGTGGATGCGGGGAACACAGGCGGACGCGGATGCCGCGCCGATTCGTCACGGTGTCGAGCTCGTGCGGCGACCGCTACCGTGGATCGCCCTCTTGCTGCTGGTCTGGCTGTTGTGGGAGATCGCGCCCGAAGTGCGCGACCTGCGGCAGCACCTGCAGGTACAGATCGAGAGGTTTCCGCCTTCACCCAGGTTGAGCCCCCGCTTCTGGGTTCATGGCTGGTTTTAGCCAGCCGCCGGCCCGCACGAGTGAGATCAGGCTGCGCTAACCTGAATTCATGCTGCTGTGCCACGCCACCCTCCCCGACGGCCGCACCGGCATCGACCTCCTCGTCGAGCACGGCCGCATCGCCGCGGTCGGCCCGAACCTGCAGGCCCCGCCTGGCGTCGAGGTGATCGACGCGGCCGGCTGGCTCGTCAGTCCGCCGTTCGTCGATGCGCACTTCCACCTCGACTCGGCGCTGACCTACGGCACACCGCGCGTCAACCGCGCGGGCACGCTGCTCGAAGGGATCGCGCTGTGGGGCGAGCTCAAGCCGCAGCTGACGCAGGACGCGATCGTCGAGCGTGCGCTGGCCTATTGCGACTGGGCGGTGGCGCGCGGGCTGCTCGCGATCCGCTCGCACGTCGACGTGTGCGACCCGCGGCTGCTCGCCGTCGAGGCGCTGCTGCACGTGCGCGAGCGCGTCAAGCCCTACCTCGACCTGCAGCTCGTCGCGTTCCCGCAGGACGGGCTGCTGCGCTCGCCCGGTGCGCTGGCGCAGCTCAAGCGAGCGCTCGACCTCGGCGTCGACGTCGTCGGCGGCATCCCGCATTTCGAGCGCACGTCAGCTGACGGCGCCGAGAGCGTGCGCGTGCTGTGCGAGCTCGCGGCCGAGCGCGGGCTGCGCGTGGACATGCACTGCGACGAGAGCGACGACCCGATGAGCCGCCACATCGAGACGCTGGCGTTCCACGCGCAGCGCCTCGGGCTGCACGGGCGCGTCGTCGGCTCGCACGTCACGTCGATGCACTCGATGGACAACGACTACGTCGCCAAGCTGATCCCGCTGATCGCCGAGGCCGGCGTCGGCGTCGTCGCGAACCCGCTGATCAACATCACGCTGCAAGGCCGCCGCGACACCTACCCCAGGCGCCGCGGCATGACGCGCGTGCCCGAGCTGATGGCCGCCGGCGTCACCGTCGCGTTCGGCCACGACTGCGTGATGGACCCGTGGTACCCGCTCGGCAGCGCCGACATGCTCGAAGTCGCCGCGATGGGGCTGCACGTCGCGCAGATGACGGGCACCGACGCGATGCGCGCGTGCTACGACGCCGTGACGGTCCACGCGGCGCGCCTGCTCGGGCTCGACGGCTACGGCCTCGAACCCGGCTGCCGGGCCGACTTCTTGCTACTTCAGGCGCGCGACCCGGTCGAGGCGATCCGCCTGCGGGCGACACGCCTGCTCGTGGTGCGCGCAGGCGAGGTGATCGCCCGCTCACCGGCCGCGGCCAGCACGCTGCACCTGCCCGGCCGGCCGGCGACGGTGGACTTCACGCGGCCGCGCTGAAGGCACGGCGGCCCGCCTCCCGCTCGGCGGGCGCGCGGGAGGCGATCGCTAGAATCGGTTACACGCGACAACCCGACGGACGGACCCAGGCATCCATGAAGCTCATCGGCTCACTGACCAGCCCTTACGTGCGCAAGGTGCGCGTCGTGATGGCCGAGAAGCGCCTGGACTACCACTTCATCGTCGAGGACCCGTGGGCCAGCGACGCGGTGCTCAAGTCCAACCCGCTCGGCAAGGTGCCCTGCCTGGTGATGGAAGGCGGCGAGGCCGTGTTCGACTCGCGCGTCATCGTCGAGTACGTCGACACGCTGTCGCCGGTGGGCAAGCTGATCCCGCCGTCGGGGCGCGAGCGCGTCGAGGTGCGCACCTGGGAGGCGCTGGCCGATGGCCTGCTCGACGCCGCGGTGGCCGCGCGCATGGAGCAGACCTGGTCGGGCCGGCGCGACAGCGAGCGCTGCCAGGCCTGGATCGACCGCCAGATGAGCCGCGTGCACTCGTCGCTGAAGGCGATGAGCCTGGGCCTGGGCGACCGTGCGTGGTGCGCCGGCGGCAACCACCTGTCGCTGGCCGACATCGCGGTCGGCGTCGCGCTCGGCTACCTCGACTTCCGCTTCGCGCACATCGACTGGCGCACCGACTACGCGAACCTGAAGAAGCTCTACGACAAGCTCGCCGCGCGGCCGAGCTTCGTCGATACCGCGCCGCCGGGCATGGCGCCGGTGGCCTGAGCGCGCGGCCCGTCAGGCCACGGCCACTTCGTCGCTGCGGCGCACCTTGATGCCACCGGCGACCGGCGCGGCCGCGGGCGGCGTGCCGGCCGGTGCGAACGTCGCCGCATCGGCCAGCGGCCAGTACAGCCGGTACACGTTGTGCGGCCAGTCGGCCTCGCCGCGCACCGCCGCGAGCAGCTCGCCCGGGCGCACCTGCGGCAGCAGGTTCGCGAGCAGCCGCACCTCGCTCCTGCTGACGCGGCGCACGATGTGCGTCGTGCGGAACTCGCCCGGGTGCGTGAGGCCCGCGGCCTGCGTCAGCTCCTTGAGCGCCTCGAGCGTGCTCTGGTGGAAGCGCCAGACGCGCTCGGCCTTGTCGGGGACGACGAGCGCGCGCTGGCGGCGCGCATCCTGCGTCGTCACGCCGGTCGGGCAGGTGCCGGTGTGGCAGGTCTGCGCCTGGATGCACCCGAGCGCGAACATGAAGCCGCGCGCCGAGTTGCACCAGTCGGCGCCGAGCGCCATCGCGCGCGCGATGTCGAACGCGCTGACGATCTTGCCCGACGCGCCGAGCCGCACGCGATCGCGCAGACCCAGCCCGACGAGCGTGTTGTGCACGAGCAGCAGCCCTTCCTGCAGCGGCGCGCCGACGTGGTCGCTGAACTCGAGCGGCGCCGCGCCGGTGCCGCCCTCGGCGCCGTCGACGACGATGAAGTCGGGCGCGAGGCCGGTGGCGAGCATCGCCTTGCAGATCGCGAACCACTCCCACGGGTGGCCGACGCACAGCTTGAAGCCGACCGGCTTGCCGCCCGACAGCTCGCGCAGCCGATGCACGAACTGCAGCAGCCCGATCGGTGTGTCGAACGCGCTGTGCCGCGCCGGGCTGACGCAGTCGACGCCCACCGGCACGCCGCGCGCGGCGGCGATCTCGGGCGTGACCTTCGGCCCCGGCAGCACGCCGCCGTGGCCGGGCTTGGCGCCCTGGCTGAGCTTGACCTCGACCATGCGCACCTGCGCGTCGGCGGCCTGCGCTGCGAAGCGCGCGGGGTCGAAGCGGCCGCGCGCGTCGCGGCAGCCGAAGTAGCCCGAGCCGATCTCCCAGATCAGGTCGCCGCCGTGCACGCGGTGATGGGCGCTGATCGATCCCTCGCCGGTGTCGTGCGCGAAGCCGCCCTTCTTCGCGCCGGCGTTGAGCGCGAGGATCGCGTGGGCGCTCAGCGACCCGAAGCTCATCGCCGAGATGTTGAACACGCTCGCCGCGTACGGCTGCGTGCAGCCGTTGGCCGCGTCGCCGACCGGCACGCGGAAGTCGTGGCTGGCGAGCACCGTCGGCACCAGCGAGTGGTTGATCCACTCGTGGCCGTCGGCGTGCACGTCGAGCTGGGTGCCGAACGGGCGCTTGTCGGGCTGGCCCTTGGCGCGCTGGTACACGAGGCTGCGCTGCGTGCGCGAGAACGGCGTCGCCTCGTTGTCGCCCTCGATGAAGTACTGCCGGATCTCGATGCGCACGAACTCGAACAGGAAGCGCAGGTGCCCGATCACCGGGTAGTTGCGCAGCACCGCGTGGCGCGACTGGCGCACGTCGCGCCAGCCCAGCGCCACCAGCGCGGCACCGGCGAGCGCCGGCAGCGCGGGGCCGCCGGCGGCCCACCACAGCGCACCGGCCAGCGCGAGCCCGGCGCTCGCGAACCAGGCGCCGTAACGCAGCGGCAACAGCGAGTCGACGCGGGCGAGCCAGGCGTGCATGCGGCCTCCGGGCGCAGTGACGGTGCGTGCAGCGTAGGCGCGCGCGGCGCCGGCGACGGCGCGAAAAGACCGGCGTCGCGGTGCCAGATCGCGGCGGGCGGTGTCAGCGCGCGAAGAAGTCGAGCAGCGCCTGCGCCGTCTCGGCGGGCCGCTCTTCGGGGATGAAGTGCCCGGCCGGCATCGCGTGCCCGCTGACGGTGCCGGCGCACTGCGCGCGCCACAGCGCCAGCGGGTCGAACAGCCGGTGCACGACGCCGCGCTCGCCCCACAGCACGAGCAGGTCGCAGGCGATCTGCTCGCCGCGCTCGCGCGACGCGCGGTCGTGCTCGAGGTCGATGCCGGCGCTCGCGCGGTAGTCCTCGCACGCAGCGTGGATCGCGTCGGCGCGCGCGAAGCAGCGCTCGTACTCGGCCAGCGCCCTCGGCTCGAGGTGCGCGAGGCCGCCGCTGCCCCAGCCGCCGAGCTTGGCGTGCAGGTAGAACCGCGGGTCGGCGCCGATCAGCCGCTCGGGCAGCGGCGCCGGCTGGATCAGGAAGAACCAGTGGTAGTAGGCGCGCGCGAACGCCATGTCGGTGGCGACGTACATGTCCAGCGTCGGCGCGATGTCGATCACCGCGAGCCGGGCCACCGCCTGCGGGTGGTCGAGCGCGAGGCGGTGCGCGACGCGGCCGCCGCGGTCGTGGCCGGCGACGAAGAAGCGCGCGTGGCCGAGCGAGTGCATCAGCGCGACGACGTCGGCGGCCATCGCGCGCTTGCCGTAGGCGGCGTGGTCGGCACCGCCCGGCGGCTTGGCCGAGTCGCCGTAGCCGCGCAGGTCGGGCAGCACGAGGCGGAAGTGCGGCGCGAGCCGGCGCGCGACGCGGTGCCACATCGCGTGCGTCTGCGGGAATCCGTGCAGCAGCACGAGAGGCGGCGCGTCGGCGCGCCCGCCGGTGCGCGCGAACAGGCGCACACCGTTGACCTCGTACTCGCCGGCGTCGAAGCCGTCGAACCAGCCGTCAGCGTCCATCGTCGGCGTCCTTCAGCGCGAGCGCGCGCCCGTACAGCGCGTTGCGCGGCGCGCCCGTCACCTGCGCCGCGATCGCGACCGCCTGCTTCAGCGGCAGCGCCGCCAGCAGCGCCGGCAGCCAGCGCAGCGCCTCGGCCAGCGCCGGTGACGCCGCGTCGTCGCGCGGCACCGGCGCGCGCGCGTGCAGCACGAGCACGAACTCGCCGCGGCGGCGGTCGGCGTCGGCGGCGAGCCAGCCGGGCAGCGCGCCGGCGGGCATCGTCGCGACCGTCTCGAACTGCTTGGTCAGCTCGCGCGCGATCGTCAGCGGGCGCTGCGCGTCGAGCGCGGCCAGCGCGCGCGCGAGCACCTCGATGCGGTGCGGCGCCTCGAACGCGACGACGCAGCCGTCGTCGGCGTGCAGCGCCTGCAGCCAGCGCTCGCGCTCGGCGCCCCTGGCCGGCGCGAAGCCGGCGAAGCGGAAACCCTGCGCGTGTGCGTCGCCGGCGGCGCTGAGCGCCGTCGTGACGGCGCTCGCGCCGGGCAGCGGCAGCACGCGGTGGCCGGCCGCACGCGCCGCCGCCACCAGCCGCGCGCCGGGGTCCGAGACGGCCGGCGTGCCGGCGTCGCTGACGTAGGCCACGCGCTCGCCGCGCGCGAGGCGCTCGACGACGGCCGCAGCCGCGGCCTGCTCGTTGTGCTCGTGCAGCGCGAGCAGCGGCTTGTCCAGGCCGAGGTGGCGCAGCAGCGCGCCGCCGACGCGCGTGTCCTCGCACGCGACGGCGTCGGCGAGCGCGAGGGCGTGGATCGCGCGCAGCGTCAGGTCGGCGAGGTTGCCGATCGGTGTGGCGACGACGTACAGCGTCGCTGCCGGATACTGCTGCGCACCGGCGGCCTCGGCGGCCGCGCGCTTCAGGGTGGAGTCGATGCTCAAGCGACGGACGACCAGGCAGGTGGGCGACGCGGCCGAGGCGCTGGCGCTGGCGCACCTGCAGCGCGAGGGCCTGAGTCTCGTCGCGCGCAATTATCGGGTCGGCGGCGGCCCGCACCGGCCTGCCGGCGAAGTCGACCTGATCGTGCGCGAGCGCGACGGCACGCTGGTCTTCGTCGAGGTGCGCGCGCGCCGCGACGCGTCGCACGGCGGCGCGGCGGCCAGCGTCGGCGCGGCCAAGCAGCGGCGGCTGATCCGCGCGGCGCAGCACTTCCTGCTGCGCTGGCCGAGCCCGCCGCCGTGCCGCTTCGACGTCGTGGCCGTCGACGGCGAACGCATCGAGTGGCTGCGCGGCGCGTTCGACGCCGGTGCCTGAGCCGCGCGATGCCCCCGGGCTTGGCGCGGGCGCGGCGCGGCCCCAGAATCGGCCGCGAGGCATGTGCCTCGCTGGTTCGGAGGTGCACGTGATGAAGGGTCTCCCGCATTGGATCGTGGCGCTGGCGCTCGCCGGCGCGAGCGGTGTCGCGCTGGCCGGGATGGGCTGCGACGACAAGATGGCCGACGGCCTGCACGACGAAGTGCCGCCGCCGAAGGCCGCCAAGGCGACGACGCCGGCGCGCGACGCGCGTGCATCGACGGCCACGGCCGCGACGACCCGCGCGCCGGCGCGCGCCGACGCGAAGGTCGTGCAGGCGACGAAGTAGGCATCACCCGCGTCGCCGCGTTCGAGGCCGCCGGCGGGACACCCCGCGGCGGCCTCGTCGCTTGCGGGCCCCACCGATGCTGCACGCGGCGTGCAATCGCGCTCAACCCCGCGGCCGCCGCCGGCCCGTACAGTGCACGCCATGGACACGCCGACCCTGCCCCTTTCCGTCACCCGCCCGCGCAGCGTCGAGCGCCTGGTGGCCGGCACGCCGACCCGCGACGGCGCCGGCGTCAGGCTCACGCGCGTGCTGACGCAAGACCTGCAGCGCCGGCTCGACCCGTTCCTGATGCTCGACGCGTTCGGCACCGACAACCCCGACGACTACATCGCGGGCTTCCCCGACCACCCGCACCGCGGCTTCGAGACCGTGACGTACATGCTGGAAGGCCGCATGCGCCACCGCGACAGCGCCGGCCACGAAGGCCTGCTCGGCCCCGGCGGCGTGCAGTGGATGACGGCCGGGCGCGGCGTGATCCACAGCGAGCTGCCCGAGCAGGAGGAGGGCCGCATGGAAGGCTTCCAGCTGTGGCTGAACCTGCACTCGAAGGACAAGATGCGCCCGGCGTGGTACCGCGACATCCCGTCGGCCGAGATCCCCGAGGTGACGACGGTCGACGGCGTCACGGTGCGCGTGATCGCGGGCGCGAGCCACGGGGTGGCCGGTGCGATGCAGCGCGAGACGACCGAGCCGCTGTACCTCGACCTGCACCTGCCGGGCGGCGCGCCGTTCGCGCAGCCGCTGCCGGCGGCGCACAACGCGTTCGTCTACGTGTACCGCGGCAGCGTCGCGATCGAAGGCACCGCGGTGCCGGTGCAGCGCATGGCGATCCTCGCGAACACGCCCGGCAGCGACGGCGTCGTGCTCGCCGCGGGCCCCGACGGGGCGCGCGCGCTGCTGATCGCCGGGCGGCCGCTCAACGAGCCGATCGCGCAGTACGGCCCGTTCGTGATGAACACGCACGACGAGATCTTCCAGGCCGTGCGCGACTTCCAGGCCGGCCGGCTCGCCTGACGGGCGCGCGGCAGGCGCGCCTCTGGCCCGGCTTCGGGCGTACAGTGCCCGTGAGCGTCGATCCAGGAGGTGCGCGATGTCGTCCGGCAAGATCCTCGTCGCCCAGGGCGGCGGCCCGACCGCCGTCATCAACCAGTCGCTCGTCGGCGTCGTGCTCGAGGCGCGGCGGCACCACGGCGTCACGCGCGTCTACGGTGCGCGCCACGGCGTGCGCGGCATCGTCGACGAGGACTTCGTCGACCTGACGCAGGAGACGAGCCACAACCTCGAGCTGGTCGCGAACACGCCCGCGTCGGCGCTCGGCTCGACGCGCGACAAGCCCGACCTGCAGTACTGCCAGCAGATTTTCGAGGTGCTGCGCGCGCACGAGATCGCGCACTTCTTCTACATCGGCGGCAACGACAGCGCCGACACGGTGCGCATCGTCGCCGACGAGGCGCGCGCGGCCCGCTACCCGCTGCGCAGCATCCACATCCCGAAGACGATCGACAACGACCTCGTCGGCAACGACCACACGCCGGGCTTCCCGAGCGCGGCGCGCTTCGTCGCGCAGGCGTTTGCCGGCGCGAACCTCGACAACGCCGCGCTGCCGGGCGTCTACGTCGGCGTCGTGATGGGGCGGCACGCCGGCTTCCTGACTGCCGCCTCCGCCTTGGGCAAGAAGTTCGACGACGACGGCCCGCACCTGATCTACGTGCCCGAGCGCGCGTTCGCGCTCGAGCGCTTCCTCGCCGACGTCAAGGCGACGTACGACCGCCTCGGGCGCTGCGTGATCGCGGTCAGCGAAGGCATCCACGACGGGTCGGGCACGCCGATCGCGGCACGGCTCGCGAAGGACCTCGAACACGACGCGCACGGCAACGTGCAGCTGTCGGGCAGCGGCGCGCTCGCCGACCTGCTGTGCGAGGAGATCAGGACGAAGCTGAAGATCAAGCGCGTGCGCGGCGACACCTTCGGCTACCTGCAGCGCAGCTTCGTCGGCTGCGTCAGCGACGTCGACCAGCGCGAGGCGCGCGAAGTCGGCGAGAAGGCGGTGCAGTACGCGCTGTGGGGCGACCGCGACGGCAGCGTGGCGATCGAGCGCACCGGGTTCTATTCGGTCGACTACAAGCTTCAGCCGCTCGAGATGGTGGCCGGCAAGACGCGCACGATGGACGATGCCTTCATCGCCGCCAGCGGCACCGACGTCACCGACGCGTTTCGCCTGTACCTGCGCCCGCTGCTCGGCTCGGGCATGCCCGACGCGTTCCGCCTGCGCCCGGCGCCGGTGCCGAAGGTGCTGGGTCGGGGGCGGTGAGCGCGCCCGCGCCGCCGCTGCCCCCGCCGGTGGCGGGCGAGCTTGTCGAGGTCGGAACCGCGGCGACGGGGCGCGTCGCGGCCTGGGTCGCCGGCCCCGCCGGCACGCGCGCGCTGCTGCTCGTGCACAGCGTCAACGCGGCGGCTTCGGCGGCCGAGGTGCGCCCGCTGTTCGAGCACTACGCGCGCACGCGCCGCGTCTGGGCGCCCGACCTGCCGGGCTTCGGCGCCTCCGAGCGCAGCGACCGCGCCTACACGCCGCGGCTGATGACCGATGCACTGCTCGCGACGCTCGAGGCGATGCAGCGCGAAACCGCAGACGTGCCCGACGTACTCGCGGTGTCGCTGGGCTGCGAGTTCGCCGCGCGCGCCGCCGTCGAGCGCCCGGGCACGCTGCGCAGCCTCGCGCTCGTGAGCCCGACCGGCTTTCGCGGCACGCGCGCGTTTCGCGGCGCGCCGGGCAGCACTCGCAGCGTGCCGTTGCTGTACCGCACGCTGCGCGGCCCCGGCTGGGGTGGGGTGCTGTTCCGCCAGCTGACGCGCCCGGGAGTGATCCGCTACTTCCTCGAGCGCACCTGGGGTGCAAAGGCGATCGACGAGGACCTGTGGCGCTTCGACGTGCTGACGACGCGCCAGCCCGGCGCCGAGTTCGCGCCGCTGCACTTCCTCGCCGGCCACCTGTTCAGCGCCGACGTGACGACGCTGTACGAGTCGCTCGCGCTGCCGGTGTGGATGAGCCACGGCGTGCGCGGCGACTTCACCGACTACCGCGGCAAGCGCGTCGTCGAAGCGCGTGCGAACTGGCACTTCACGGTGTTTCCGACCGGCGCGCTGCCGTACTTCGAGCGGTGCGACGAGTTCGTCGCCGCGTACGACGCGTTCCTTGGCGGGCTGGCTTGCTGAACCCGCGCCGCGGTCTCGGGCCGCGGCCTCGGCGCGACGTCGGGGCAGCGATCTTGCCCGCCCGCTCATGCGCACCGCGGCGGCGCCGCTACAGCCAGCCCTTGCGCTTGAAGTACCAGAACGGCGTCGCGACGCTCAGCGCCATCAGCACCAGCGAGAACGGGTAGCCGAAGCGCCAGCTCAGCTCGGGCATGTGCTCGAAGTTCATGCCGTAGACGCTGGCGATCAGCGTCGGCGGCAGCAGCGCGACCGACGCGACCGAGAAGATCTTGATGATGCGGCTCTGGTTCAGGTTGATGAAGCCGACCGTCGCGTCCATCAGGAAGTTGATCTTGTCGAACAGGAACACCGTGTGGCTGTCGAGCGAGTCGATGTCGCGCAGGATCTGGCGCGCGTCCTCGAACTGCTCGGCGTTGAGCATGCGGCTGCGCATCAGGAAGCTCAGCGCACGGCGCGTGTCCATCACGTTGCGGCGGATGCGCCCGTTGAGGTCCTCCTCGCGGGCGATCGCCGCCAGCGCCTCGGCGGCCACCGCGTCGGTGACGTTGGCGTTCTGCCCCAGCACGCTGGCGCTGACCTTCTCGAGGCTGTCGTAGACGCCCTCGAGCACGTCGGCCGAGTATTCCGCGTCGGTGTCGTAGAGCTTGAGCAGCACGTCCTTCGCGTCTTCGATCAGCGCCGGCGTGCGCCGCGCGCGCAGGCGCAGCAGGCGGAACACCGGCAGGTCCTCGGCGTGCACCGAGAACAGCACGTTGTCGCGCAGGATGAAGGCCACGCGCACGTTGCGCGCCGTCTTGCCGCCCGGCTCGTCGTCGTTCTCGATCAGGAAGTCGGAGCGGATGTGCACCTCGCCGTTGTCTTCCTCGTAGAAGCGCGCCGATTCCTCGATGTCCTCGTCGGCGACGTCCTCGGGAATCACGAGACCGAAGCGCCCGGCGATCCAGCCCTTTTCCTCGGCGGTCGGCGACTCGAGGTCGACCCACACCGGCCGCAGGTCGGCCAGCGCGGCGGCGCTGTCGATTTCTTGCTGGACCAAACGCCCGTTGGCCAGCGTGAAGACGTTGAGCATGGCGATCTCCGGCGCCACGCAGGGCCGCGAAGGGGTCCGGCTGCGGGCGGGGTGACGAGTGGAAACCGTCTCACCCCGCAGCCCCGGGCGGTCGTGTCGGGCCGAGCCCGCCGCCAGCGGCCGATCCGGAGTGGACGGTCACCGAGGGTGACTCTGATCCAACGTGCGGTCTCCGAGAAACAGCCGCCGATTATGGCATCGGCGATCGCGGCGAAGGCGGCTGTCATCGGCTTGTCACGCGGGACCTTCGGCGGCACACTGACCCGGGCGGGCCCGCTCGGCGCGAGGCGCCCGGCGGTGTGTCCCGCCCCACCCGAAAGGAGCGACCTCATGAATCTGACGATCAGCGGACACCACCTCGAAGTGACACCGGCCCTGCGCGAGTACGTCGTCACCAAGCTCGACCGCGTGACCCGCCATTTCGACCAGGTGGTCGACGTCAACGTACTGCTGACCGTCGAGAAGCTCAAGGAGAAGGAGCGCCGCCAGAAGGCCGAGGTGACGGTGCACGTCAAGGGTCGCGACATCTTCGTCGAGCACTCGCACGAAGACTTGTATGCCGCGATCGACCAGCTGATGGACAAGCTCGACCGCCAGATCGTGCGCCACAAGGACAAGACGCAGGATCACCATCACGTGCCGGCGAAGCGTCTGGACGCAAACCTTTGAGCCGAAGTGGGCGCGCGCCTGCGGCGGGCGGCGGCCCGGGGGCTTGTTGCGGCGCAGCATCCGTGCAACACCTGACGAATGGCGCCTTGACGTCGGTGGCACCGGCCGGCGGCGGTGCCTAGAATGCAACGCTCTGTCACACCGGCCGGGTCTGCGCCGCCCAGCGGCCGCCAACCGGCGCCCCCGACATGAACCGTCTCGCCGCCATCCTGCCCGCCAGCAACGTGCTGGTGAACGTGGACGCCACCAGCAAGAAGCGCGTGTTCGAGCAGGCGGGCCTGCTGTTCGAGAACCAGCACGCGATCGCCCGCGCGACCGTGACCGACAACCTGTTCGCGCGCGAACGCCTCGGCTCCACCGGGCTCGGTCACGGCGTGGCGATCCCGCACGGGCGCATCAAGGGGCTGAAGAACCCGCTGGCCGCGGTGCTGCGGGTGCAGCACCCGATTCCGTTCGACGCGCCGGACGACGAGCCGGTCACGCTGCTGATCTTCCTGCTCGTGCCCGAGGCCGCGACGCAGCGCCACCTCGAGATCCTGTCCGAGATCGCCGAGATGCTCAGCGACCGCGAGCTGCGCGAACGGCTGAAGACGGAGCCCGAGGCCGAGACGCTGCACCGGCTGATCTCGAACTGGGAGCCGCTCAAATCGGTGGCCTGATGCCGCGCGGCGCGATGCCGCTTTGCGCATGAAGCCGACCACGCTCAGCGCGGAGGCGCTGTTCGAGGAGCACCGCGCGACGCTGCGCTGGGAGTGGATCGCCGGCCACGCCCGCCCCGACCGCCGCTTCGACGAGGCGGCGATCCGCGAAGCCGGCTCGGCCGCCGATCTGATCGGCTACCTGAATTACATCCACCCGTACCGGGTGCAGATCGTCGGCCGGCGCGAGGTCGCGTACCTGAACGACGCCGCGCCCGAGGTGCAGGAACGACGCATCGCGCGCATCGTCACGCTCGAGCCACCGGTGCTGATCGTCGCCGACGCGCAGGTGCCGCCCGACCGGCTGGTTGCGCTGTGCGACCGCGCCGACATCCCGCTGTTCGTCACGCACGAACCCGCGGGGCACGTGATCGACGTGCTGCGCGCCTCGCTGTCGCAGCGCTTCGCCGAGCGCACGACGCGCCACGGCGTGTTCATGGACATCCTCGGGCTGGGCGTGCTGCTGACCGGCGAATCGGGCCTGGGCAAGAGCGAGCTCGGGCTGGAGCTGATCTCGCGCGGCCACGGCCTGGTGGCCGACGACGCCGTCGACCTGTACCGCGTCTCGCAGACCGCGATCGACGGCCGCTGCCCCGAGCTGCTGATGAACCTGCTCGAGGTGCGCGGCATCGGCCTGCTCGACATCAAAGCCATCTTCGGCGAGACCGCGGTGCGGCGCAAGATGCGGCTGAAGCTGATCGTGCACCTCGTGCGCAAGGAGACGCTCGAGCGCGACTTCGAGCGCCTGCCCTACGAGCCAATGTACGAGGATGTGCTCGGCGTGCCGGTGCGCAAGGTCGTCATCGCGGTCGACGCCGGGCGCAACCTCGCGGTGCTCGTCGAGGCCGCGGTGCGCAACACGGTGCTGCAGCTGCGCGGTATCGACACCTACCAGGAGTTCATCGCACGCCACCAGCGCGCAATGGAGCAAGGCGGCACCGACTGAGTGCGGCTACTTCGGCCGGTGCGGGCACGCGGCCTTGGTGCACTCGGCGTACAGCGCCAGCGTGTGCTCGCGCAGCGCGAAGCCGCGCGTCTCGGCGACCGCGCGCTGGCGCGCCTCGATCTCGGCGTCGAAGAACTCCTCGACGCGCCCGCAGGTCAGGCACACGAGGTGGTCGTGGTGCTGGCCTTCGTTGAGTTCGAACACCGATTTGCCGCTTTCGAAGTGGCTGCGCGTCAGCAGCCCGGCCTGCTCGAACTGCATCAGCACGCGGTACACGGTGGCCAGCCCGATGTCGGAGCCGTCGGCCAGCAGCGCCTTGAACACGTCTTCGGCGGTCATGTGGCGCTGGCTGCTGCGCTGGAAGACCTCGAGGATCTTGATGCGCGGCAGCGTGGCCTTCAGGCCGCTGCTCTTGAGTTCTTCGACGTGGGTCATCGCACGGGGTCGGGGCGGTCCGGCGCTGCGCGCCGCTAGAATTTCTGATCATAACGACGCGCCTTGACCTTGCCGAGCGCGCGCCTTCCGATGAGCCTCCCTGCCCCCTCTTTGCTGTCGCCGCTCGCGCGCGCACTGCTGCTGAGCACTGCCGTGACGCTGGGGGCGTGCTCGACGAGCGCCCCGCAGGACCGCCTGTTCGGCCTCGTCACGCCGTACCGCATGGAGATCGTGCAGGGCAACGTCGTCACGCGCGAGCAGGTCGAGCGGCTGCGCCCGGGCATGACGCGCGAGCAGGTCGCCGCCGTGCTCGGCTCGCCGCTGCTGGCCAGCGTGTTCCACGCCGACCGCTGGGACTACGTGTTCACGATCCGCCGCCAGGGCGCCGAGCCGCAGCGGCGCAGCATCGTCGTCTGGTTCAAGGGCGACCGCTTCGAGCGCGCCGAGGTGCCCGAGCTGCCGAGCGAACGCGAGTTCGTCGCGACGATCAGCAACGTGCGGCCGGCGCCGGTGCCGCGGCTGCAGCTCAGCGACGAAGAGATCGCAAAGCTGCCGGCGACGACGCGGCCCGCGGCCGCGACCGGCACCGAGCCGCAGGGGCCGGCGCGCAGCTACCCGCCGCTGGAGCCGCGATGACACCGCCGGTGCTGCGCGTGGCCATCGCCGGCGCCTCGGGGCGCATGGGCCGCATGCTCGTCGAGGCGGTGCTGCAGTCGGCCGACTGCACGCTCGCCGGTGTGTTCGACCGCGCCGGCAGCGCCGTCGTCGGCCAGGACGCCGGCGCCTTCCTCGGCCGCACGACGGGCGTCGTCGTCACCGACGACGTGCGCGCCGCGCTGGCCGGCGCCGACGTCATGATCGACTTCACGCGCCCCGAAGGCACGCTCGCGCACCTGGCGCTGTGCCGCGAGCTCGGCGTCAAGGCGGTGATCGGCACCACCGGCTTCACCGACGCACAGAAGGCGCAGATCGCCGAGGCGGCGCGCGACGTCGCGATCGTGATGGCGCCCAACATGAGCGTCGGCGTCAACGTCGTGCTCAAGCTGCTCGACACCGCCGCGCGTGCGCTCGCCGAGGGCTACGACATCGAGATCATCGAGGCGCACCACCGTCACAAGGTCGATGCACCCAGCGGCACCGCGCTGGCGATGGGCGAGGTCGTCGCGCGCGCGCTCGGCCGCGACCTCAAGGCCTGCGCGGTCTACGGGCGCGAAGGCGTCACCGGCGAGCGCGACCCGTCGACGATCGGCTTCGCGACGATCCGCGGCGGCGACATCGTCGGCGACCACACCGTGCTGTTCGCCGGCACCGGCGAGCGCATCGAGATCACGCACAAGAGCGCGAGCCGCGCCACCTACGCGCAGGGCAGCCTGCGCGCGGCGCGCTTCCTCGCCGACAAGCCGAGCGGCCTGTACGGCATGGACGCCGTGCTCGGGCTGGCCTGAGTTCCGCCGCGCGCATGGCCGGTTTCGCCCCGTTCTGGGACCAGAGCGACGCCGTCGGCCGCGCCGTTGCGCTGCTGCTGCTCGCGATGTCGGTCGCGACGTGGATGCTGATCTTCTGGAAGGGCTGGGTGCTGCGCCGCGTGCGGCACGATCTCGCGCGCGGTGTGGCCGCGTTCTGGGCCGCACCGAGCGTCGAGGCGGCACGCGAGCGGCTGGCCGCGATCGACCGCGAACAGGTGCTGCTGCCGCTGGTCGATGCCGCGCAGCAGGCGCCGGCCGGCGGCTCGCTCGAGACGCGCGCGCACCTGGACTCGCAGCTCACGCGACGGCTGCGCGGCGCTCTGCACCGCGCAGTGGCGCACCTGCAGTACGGGCAGGTCGTGCTCGCGTCGGTCGGTGCCACCGCGCCGTTCGTCGGGCTGTTCGGCACCGTCTGGGGCATCTACCACGCGCTGCTGGCGATCGCCGCGGCCGGCGCGGTGACGATCGACAAGGTCGCGGGGCCGGTCGGCGAGGCGCTCGTGATGACTGCCGCCGGCCTCGCGGTCGCGATCCCGGCGGTGCTCGCCTACAACGTCTACGGCAAGTGGGTCGCGGCCAGCGAGGCCGAGCTCGAGGGTTTCGCGCACGACCTGCGCGAGATGACGATCGACGCGGCGCAAGGGCGATGAGGCCTCCCGCCTGCGACGCCGTCGCTGCGCCGCCGCCCGAGGCGGGGGCGGGGCACGGCCCGGTGCCGGGCGCCGTCGTGAGCGCGACATGAGCTTCGGCCGCCTGGGCCGCGAGACGAGCGGCCGCCCGATGAGCGACATCAACATGACGCCGCTGATCGACGTCATGCTCGTGCTGCTCGTGATCTTCATCATCACGGCGCCGCTGATCGCGCCGGCGCTGCGGCTGGACCTGCCGCAGGCCGAGGGCGGCGTCGCCGACGTCCCCGAGTTCGTCAGCGTCGCGATCGACCGCGACGGCACGCTGTTCCTCGGCGACGCCGCGATCGACGCCGAGCAGCTCGCCGCGCGGCTCGCCGAGACCGCGCGACGCAACCCGCGCACCGAGGTGCAGCTGCGCGCCGACCGCGCGGTGCCCTACGGCCGCGTGGCCGAGCTGATCGACCTCGTGCAGCGCGCAGGGCTGAGCCGCGTGGGCTTCGTCACCGAGGCACCGGCCGCGCGCTGAGCGCGCGCCGGCGACCGCGCCCGGCGCAGGGCGCTCCCTACAATCCCGCGCATGAACGAGAAATACGTCCCCGCCGAGGTCGAAGCCGCGGCGCAGCGCCACTGGGCCGAGCGCGATGCGTACCGCGTGCGCGAAGACGCCGGCAAGCCGAAGTACTACGCCTGCTCGATGCTGCCGTACCCCAGCGGCAAGCTGCACATGGGGCACGTGCGCAACTACACGATCAACGACATGCTCGCGCGCCAGCTGCGCATGCGCGGCTACAACGTGCTGATGCCGATGGGCTGGGACGCCTTCGGCCTGCCGGCCGAGAACGCGGCGATGAAGAACAAGGTGCCGCCGGCCGAGTGGACGTACTCGAACATCGCGCACATGAAGGGCCAGATGCAGGCGATGGGGCTGGCCATCGACTGGTCGCGCGAGGTCACGACGTGCAGGCCCGACTACTACAAGTGGAACCAGTGGCTGTTCCTGAAGATGCTCGACAAGGGCATCGCCGAGCGGCGCACGCAGGTCGTCAACTGGGACCCGGTCGACCAGACCGTGCTCGCCAACGAGCAGGTCATCGACGGGCGCGGCTGGCGCTCGGGTGCACCGGTCGAGAAGCGCGAGATCCCCGGCTACTACCTGAAGATCACCGACTACGCCGAGGAACTGCTCGCCGCCGTCGCCGACCCGGCCGACAAGAACTTCCTCGCCGGCTGGCCCGAGCGCGTGCGGCTGATGCAGGAGCACTGGATCGGCAAGAGCGAGGGCGTGCGCTTCGCGTTCCTGCACGACATCCGCGGCGACGACGGGCAGCCGATCGGCGGCGGGCGGCTGTACGTGTTCACGACGCGCGCCGACACGATCATGGGCGTCACGTTCTGCGCGGTGGCGCCCGAGCACCCGCTGGCCGCGCACGCGGCCCAGACCGACCCGGCGCTCGCCGCGTTCATCGACGAGTGCAAGAAGGGCGGCACGACCGAGGCCGAGCTGGCGACGAAAGACAAGGCCGGCCTGCCGACCGGGCTCACGGTGACGCACCCGCTGACCGGCGAGGCGGTGCCGCTGTGGGTCGGCAACTACGTGCTGATGGGCTACGGCGACGGCGCCGTGATGGGCGTGCCGGCGCACGACGAGCGCGACTTCGCGTTCGCGAAGAAGTACGGCCTGCCGATCAAGCAGGTCATCGCTGTCGAGGGGCAGACGTTCTCGACCGACGCCTGGGCCGAGTGGTATGCCGACAAGGCACGCGGGCGCTGCGTCCACTCGGGGGTGCTCGACGGGCTCGACCACAAGGCCGCCGTCGACAAGGTTGCCGCGCTGCTCGCCGCCAAGGGGCTGGGCGAGAAGAAGGTCACCTGGCGCCTGCGCGACTGGGGCATCAGCCGCCAGCGCTACTGGGGCACGCCGATCCCGATCATCCACTGCGACGCCTGCGGCGTCGTGCCGGTGCCCGAGAAGGACCTGCCCGTCGTGCTGCCCGAGGACCTGATCCCCGACGGCAGCGGCAACCCGCTGGCCCGGTGCGCGTCGTTCCTGAACGTCGCGTGCCCGACCTGCGGCCAGCCCGCGCGGCGCGAGACCGACACGATGGACACCTTCGTCGACTCGTCGTGGTACTTCATGCGCTACTGCGACCCGACGAACGAGCACGCGATGGTCGGCGAGGGCACGCGCCACTGGATGCCGATGGACCAGTACATCGGCGGCATCGAGCACGCGATCCTGCACCTGCTGTACGCGCGCTTCTGGACCAAGGTCATGCGCGACCTCGGCCTCGTGCAGATCGACGAGCCGTTCACGCGCCTGCTCACGCAGGGCATGGTGCTCAACCACATCTACTCGCGCCGCGGCGACAAGGGCGGCATCGAGTACTTCTGGCCGCACGAGGTCGAGAACGTCTACGACGACGCCGGCAAGATCGTCGGCGCACGCCTCAAGAGCGACGGCTCGCCGGTCGACTACGAGGGCGTGGGCACGATGTCGAAGTCGAAGAACAACGGCGTCGACCCGCAGGAGCTGATCGACCGCTACGGCGCCGACACCGCGCGCCTGTTCGTGATGTTCGCGAGCCCCCCCGAGCAGACGCTCGAGTGGAACGACGCCGGCGTCGAGGGCGCGCACCGTTTCCTGAAGCGGCTGTGGGCGTTCGGCGTGCGCCACGCGGCGGCGATCCGGCGCGCGGCCGCGGGCGACTTCAGCGCCGCGGCGCTGCGCGCCGAGGCCAAGGCGCTGCGGCGCGAGGTGCACCTCGTGCTGCGCCAGGTCAGCTACGACTACGAGCGGCTGCAGTACAACACCGTCGTCTCGGGCTGCATGAAGCTGCTCAACGCGCTCGAGGGCTTCGCGCCCGACGGCAGCGACGGCGACACCGCCGTGCTGTGCGAGGCCACGTCGGTGCTGCTGCGCGCGCTGTACCCGGCGTGCCCGCACGTCACGCACGCGCTGTGGGTCGAGCTCGGCTACGCTGCGCGCCTCGGCGACCTGATCGACGCGCCGTGGCCGCAGGTCGACGACGCGGCGCTGACGCTCGACGAGGTCGAGCTCGTGCTGCAGGTCAACGGCAAGCACCGCGGCGCGATCCGCGTGCCGGCGCAGGCCGACCGCGCCGCGATCGAGGCCGCCGCGGTCGCGAGCCCCGAGTTCGCGCGCTTCGCCGAGGGGCGTGCGCCGAAGAAGGTCGTCGTCGTGCCGGGCCGGCTCGTCAACGTCGTCGTCTGAGGCATGCCGACGCGGCGCGACGGTCTGCACGCCTTCGCGGCCATGGCGGCGTCGGCGGCGCTGCCCGGCTGCGGCTTCGAGCTGCGCCGCGCGCCGGCACTGCCGTTTCGGCGCATGGCGCTGGTCGGCTTCTCCGACCGCACGACGACCGCCGACGAACTGCGCCGCGCGCTGCCCGACGACGTCACCGTCGTCGACGACCCGCGCGACGCCGACGTCGTGCTCGAGGCGCTGGCCGACCAGCGCCGGCGCAGCGTCGCGGCGAGCACCGCGGCCGGCCAGGTGCGCGAAGTCACGCTGGTGTCGACGCTGACCTACCGGCTGAGCACACGCGGCGGCAAGCCGCTGCTGCCGCCGGCGACGGTCGAGCTGCGCCGCGACATGAGCTACAGCGAGACGCTCGCGCTCGGCAAGGCCGACGAAGAGCAGACGCTGTGGCGCGCGATGGAAGCCGACATCGCGATGCAGGTGCTGCGCCGGCTGGCGGCCACGCCGCCGCTGTGACCGCGAGCGCCCGGATGCAACTGCGCCCCGAGCAGCTCGCTGCGCACCTGCGCGACGCGCGCGGCCTGAAGCCGCTGTACACGGTGCACGGCGACGAGCCGCTGCTCGCGCAGGAGGCCGCCGATGCGATCCGCGCCGCTGCGCGCGCGGCCGGCTACGGCGAGCGGCAGGTGTTCACCGTCGGCGGCGCGCACTTCGACTGGAGCGCCGTGCTCGGCGCGGCGCAGGCGATGAGCCTGTTCGCCGAGCGGCGCCTGATCGAGATCCGCATCCCATCCGGCAAGCCGGGCAAGGAGGGATCGGAGGCGCTGCAGCGCTACTGCGACGCGCTGCCCGACGACGTGCTGACGCTGGTGCAGCTGCCGCGGCTGGACGGCCAGCAACTGAAGAGCGGCTGGTTCGCCGCGCTCGATGCCGCCGGCGTCACGGTGCGCGTCGACCCGGTCGAGCGGCGCGAGCTGCCGCGCTGGCTCGCGCAGCGGCTGGCCGCACAGGGCCAGCGCGTCGCCGACGGCGACGAGGGCGAGCGCACGCTCGCGTTCTTCGCCGACCGCGTCGAGGGCCACCTGCTCGCTGCGCAGCAGGAGCTGGGCAAGCTCGCGCTGCTGTACCCGCCGGGCGTGCTCGGCTTCGAACAGGTCGAGCGCGCGGTGCTCAACGTCGCGCGCTACGACGTCTTCAAGCTCGGCGACGCGGTGCTCGCCGGCCAGGTCGGCCGCGCGCTGCAGATGCTCGACGGCCTGCGCGCCGAGGGCGAGGCGCCGGTGCTCGTGCACTGGACGCTGGCGTCCGACCTGCTCGCGCTGCAGCAGGTCAAGCGCGCGCTCTCCGCCGGCCGCCCGCTGCCGGTCGCGCTGCGCGAGGCGCGCGTGTGGGGCCCCAAGGAGCGCCTGTTCGAGCGCGTGCTGCCGCAGCTCGGCGAGGCCACGCTCGCGCGCCTCGTCGACGCCGCGAGCGTGTGCGACGGCATCGTCAAGGGGCTGCGCCACCCGGGCTGGCCGCTCGACGCGTGGGACGCGCTGCGCCGGCTCGTGCTGCTGACGGTGCAGGCCTTGCGGCCGGCGGGCGCGCCGGCGCTGGCGCTCGACGCGTGAGCCGCCCGCCTCAGTAGCCGCGCGCGCGGTCGACCCAGCCCGGCAGCGCCTGTGGCGCACATCCGGCGCGCCACGCGGCGAGGTTGGCGGCGACGACGTCTGCGGCGCTGCGCTCGTCGGTCAGCGCGGCCGCGTGCGGCAGCAGCGTCACGCGCGGGTGCGTCCAGTACGGGTGCCCGGGCGGCAGCGGCTCGGTCGCGAACACGTCGAGCACGGCGTCGCGCAGGTGCCCGCTGTCGAGCGCGGCGAGCAGGTCGGCGTCGACGACGTGTGCGCCGCGCGCGACGTTGACGAGCCCGGCGCCCGGCGGCAGCGCGGCGAGGAAGCGCGCGTCGATCAGCCCGCGCGTGGCCGGCGTCAGCGGCAGCAGGTTGACGACGACGTCGCTCGTGCGCAGCAGCGGCTCGAGCGCGTCGCGGCCGGCTGCGCGCACGATGCCGTCGCCGGCCGCAGGGTGCGCATGCAGCGTCCACGCCTGCACGCGGTAGCCCAGCGGCACCAGCCGCCGCGCCGCGGCCAGACCCATCTGCCCGAGCCCGAGCAGCGTCACCGTGACCTCGTCGGCGCGGCGCTGCGCGTGCACCTGCCACTGACGCTCGCGCTGGCGGCGCGCATAGGCGAAGAAGCCGCGGTGCAGCGCGAGCACGGCCCACAGCACGGTCTGCGCCATCGCGTCGTTCATCGCCGGGTCGACCATGCGCACGAGCGGCACGCGCGCCGGCAGCGTCGCGTCGGCGAGCAGCCGGTCGACGCCGGCCCACAGCGAATGCACGAGTTTCAGGTTCGGCCACGCGGCGAGCGTGCCCGGCGCCGGGTTCGCGACGACGGCGGCCTCGATCGCCGCCGGGTCGAACGCGTCGTGCTCGTCCCACAGCCGCACGCCCGGGCACCTCGCGGCCAGCGCCGGCGCGAGTGCGGCGTGCCAGCGCCGCCGTTCGGCGGCGTCGAGATCACCGGCGAGCACGACGTCCATGCCGCGAGCCTAGCGCAGCGGCTACGGGTTGCTCGCGGCGAGCACTTCGGCGAGGTCGGTCAGCCCGGCGGCAATTGCACGGCCGGCGCGCGCGAGCCGATCCGCCACCGCGCGCCAGCCACAAACCGTGACAGTCGCGCGGGGTGCGGGGACCCTTGGATTCGGCGCGCGTGGCGCCATCTTGAGCCCATGGACCAGCCCACCGCCCACGTCGCCTGCGCCCGCTGCGGCGCGACCAACCGCATCCCCACCGCACGCCTGGCCGACGACCCGGTGTGCGGCAAGTGCGGCCACGCGCTGCTCGACGGCCACCCGGTCGAGCTCGACGACCGCAACTTCGACGCCTTCGTCAAGGCCACCGACCTGCCGGTGCTGGTCGACTTCTGGGCGCCGTGGTGCGGCCCGTGCCGGATGATGGCGCCGCAGTTCGAGCAGGCCGCACGCCAGCTCAAGGGGCGCGCCGTGCTCGTCAAGGTCAACAGCGACGAGGCGCAGCGCACCGCGGGGCGCTTCGGCATCCGCAGCATCCCGACGCTGGTCAAGCTGCAGGGCGGGCGCGAAGTCGCGCGCCAGTCGGGCGCGGTGCCCGCGTCGGCGATCGTCGCGCTGGCGCAGCGCTGATCAGCCGGCGCCGGCGGCGCGCCGGCGCGCGAACTCAACGTACCAGTCGACGCAGTCGGCGTTGGCCATCGCGTCGCGGTTCATCACCTTTGCCGGGTCGGCGCCGAGCAGCAGCTTCTTGACCGGCAGCTCCATCTTCTTGCCCGAGAGGGTCCGCGGGATCGCCTTGACCTGCACGATCTCGCTGGGCACGTGGCGCGGCGACAGCGCGGTCCGGATCTCGTCGCGGATGCGCTTTTCCAGCGCGGCGTCGAGCACGACGCCGTCGCGCAGCACGACGAACAGCGGCATGTAGCTCTCGCGGCCGAGGTACTCGAGGTCGACGACGAGGCTGTCGAGCACTTCGGGCAGCGCCTCGACCGCGCGGTACAGCTCGGCGGTGCCCATGCGGATGCCGTGGCGGTTGATCGTCGCGTCGCTGCGGCCGTAGATGATCGCGCCGCCGCGCGGCGTGATGCGGATCCAGTCGCCGTGCCGCCACACGCCGGGGTAGACGTCGAAGTAGCTGTCGTGCAACCGGGTACCGTCCGGGTCGTTCCACAGATACAGCGGCATCGACGGCATCGGCTTCGTGCACACCAGCTCGCCGACTTCGTCGACGAGCGCGCGTCCCTGCTCGTCCCAGGCCTCGACCGCGGCGCCGAGGCAGCGGCACTGCATCTCGCCCTCGACCACCGGCAGCGTGCGCAGCCCGGCGATGAAGGCGCCGGCGAAGTCGGTGCCGCCCGAGATCGACGTCAGCCAGATGCGCTCGCCGTCGACGCGCGGCAGCCGCTCCCAGATCCAGCGGTAGCCCTCGACCGCCAGCGGCGAGCCGGTCGAGCCCACGGCGCGCAGCCGCGAAAGGGCTGCCGCGTGCTGCGGCTTCACGTCGGCCTTCAGGCACGACGCATAGAACGCCGCACCGGCGCCGAAGAACGTCGCGCCGGCGAGGCCGGCGAAGCGCCACAGCGTCGTCCAGTCGGGCGCGCCGTGCGGACCGGCGGGGCTGCCGTCGAACAGGCAGATCGTCGTGCCGCCGAGCAGGCCGCCGACCTGGCAGTTCCACATGATCCAGCCGGTCGAGCTGTACCAGTGGAAGCGATCGCCGGTGTCGACGCTCGCGCCGACGTCGTTGTGCAGCACGCCGAGCTTGAGCGCCTCGAGCATCACGCCGCCGTGCCCGTGCACGATGGCCTTCGGCAGCCCCGTCGTGCCGCTCGAGTAGACGATCCACAGCGGGTGGTCGAACGGCAGCCACGCGGGCTCGAAAGCCACGTCGTCGGCCACGAGCGTGCCCCACTCGTGGGCACGGCGCCGCGCGCCGGCGAAGGCCTGCGCGTCGGTGCCGGCGTCGAGCCGCGGCCAGACGACGACGTCGGTGAGTGTCGGCAGTTCGGCGAGCAGCTGGTGCAGCAGCGGCCGGCGGTCGTGTGCGACGCCGCCGAACACGTAGCCGTCGCAGGCGATCAGCACTTTCGGCTCGATCTGCCGGAAGCGGTCGAGCACCGCCACCGGCCCCATGTCGGGCGAACAGACCGACCACACCGCGCCGACGCTCGCGCACGCGAGGAACGCGACGACCGTCTGCGGCGTGTTCGGCAGCACCGCGACGACGCGGTCGCCCGGCGCGACGCCCATCGCGCGCAGCCGCGCCGCCAGCGACGCGACCTGCCGGCGCAGCTCGGGCCACGACACCTCGCCGAGCTCGCCGCGCGCGAGCATCGCCTCGTCGGCGTGCACGATCGCCGGGTGGCCGGCGGCGTGCGCCGCGTCGGCGTGGCGCATCACCTGCTGCGCATAGTTGACCTGCACGCCGGGGAACCAGCGCGCGCCCGGCATGCGCGCGTCGGCGAGCACGGTGGTCACCGGCGTCGGCGAGCGCAGGTCGAAGTGGTCCCAGATCGAGCGCCAGAACGCGTCGAGGTCGCCCGTCGACCAGCGCCACAGCGCGTCGTAGCTGGCCTCGTCGCCGACCGTGAAGTCGAGCCCGCGCTGTGCGCGCAGCCAGCGCAGGTAGCCGAGGATGCGCGGCTCGGGGCTCATCGCGGACTCCCCGCCGCCGATGCCGTCGCGCGCGCGGGCAGCAGGCGGATGTCGCCGTACCACGCGAGCGCGTCGGACTTCGTGTTGTCGCTGTCGGTGAGCACGCCCACGCCGATCAGCCGCCCCGGCTCGGCGCCGAACGCGCGCCGGTAGTCGGCGACGTAGTCGCGCTCGAAGCGCTGCCAGCGACCCGCCGCGTCGGCGCCGCGGGCGACGACGACGGTCTTGACCTGCGCCGTCACCGCGTGCGGCACGACGCTGCCCTCGGGCAGCCGGTTGTCCCACGCGTAGACCAGCGTCGCGAACGGCACCGCCTGCCCGGTCAGCAGTGCGGCCTTGTCCATCAGCAGCCGCTCGCGCAGCGGCAGCGTCGCAGCGTCGCCGTCGAAGAACAGCAGCACGCGCGCCGGCGAGTCGTCGTGGTGGCGGTCGGCGAGGTTGGCCACCGGGTTGGGGTGTGCGAGCCGCCACTCCCATGCGACGACGGGGCGCTGCGCCGGATCGACGTCGAGCCGCTGCCTGAGCCCCGATGCCGCGCGCGTGGCCAGCGCCTGCAGCACGACGCGCTGCGACGCGGCATCGACAACGAATTCGTACTGCGTCGGCGTCTTGGCCGGGCCGATGATCCACGGCTGCCACGGCGACGCGCCGTCGCCACCGGGGCGCTGGGCCGAGAACGGCGTGACGTCGGCCAGCGGCGCGGGGCGGTCGACGCTGGCGCAGCCGGCCAGCGCCAACGCTGCGGCCAGCGCGGCGGCGGCCGCGAACGACGCGGGACGCGAGCGGGGTGTGGACATGGCGCGCGAGCTTAGCCGGCGTTCGTGACGGCCGCCTCGGGACGCACCCGCGGTGCGCACGTCAGCGCCCGCGCCGCCGTGCGCGCTCGGCCGGGTCGACGTCGACGTACTTCCAGAAGTCGCGCACGAACAGGTGGCGGTGGTAGCCGATCACCCACGGGTGCGCGAGGTCGGTGCCGATGCGGTGCACGTGGATCTTGTACGGCATGTAGGCCACGAGCAGCTTCTTCGCCTCGGTCATCAGCGCGAGCCGCTCGGGCCCGTCGGGCAGCGCGCGCTGGCGCTCGTACAGCGCGTTGAACGCGGGCAGGTCGAAGCGCGCGTGGTTGGCCTGGCCGCGGTTCGGCCCGTAGCCCAGCGCGAGGAAGGTGTCGCCGTCGGGCGCACCGGCGCTCCAGCCCACCCCCCACATCATCAGCTGCCCGGCGCGGCTGGCCTTGAGCTGCTCGGGCCACTTGGCGACCCTGAACTCGATGCGCACGCCGATCGCGTGCATGTGCTTGCGCCACAGCTCGGCCAGCGCGCGCGCGGTCTGGTCGGGGCTGGTGGCGTACTCGAGGACCAGCGGGCGGCCGTCGGGCTGGTCGCGCCAGCCGTCGCCGTCGCGGTCGACCCAGCCGTACAGGTCGAGCAGCGCCTTCGCGCGCGCGACGCTGTGCTCGCCCATCTCGGAGCGGAAGTCGGGGTCGTAGCCCCAGGTCTGCGGCGCGATGACCGACTGCGCCGGGATCGCCTGCCCGCGGCGCACGAGGCGGATCTCGCGCTCGACGTCGACCGCCAGCGCGATCGCGCGGCGCAGCGCGACCTGGTGCGGCGCATAGCCGCCCACCAGCGGGTGCTCCATCGCGAAGTAGGTCAGCGCGACGTCGGCGCGCGGGTAGCGCAGCATCGTGATGCCGCGCTGCGCGAGGTGTGGCGCGAGCCGGTTGTTCGGCAGCGCGACGTCGGCGAACTCGGGCGGCACGAGCTCCTGGATGTCCTGCTCGCCGCCGAGGAACGACAGCCAGCGCGGCTGCGCCTCCTCGATGATGGCGATCTCGACGCGGTCGACCATCGGCAGCCGGCGGCCCTTGAGCTGCGCGGCGATCGCGACCAGCCGCGCGTCGTCGGGCGGCGGGTGCTCGTCGTAGCGCACCTCGCGGTAGTTCGGGTTGCGCTCGAGCACGATCAGCGACGAGCGCCGCCACTGCGCGAGGCGAAACGGCCCGGTGCCCACCGGGTGCTCGCCGATGCGGTCGCCGTAGCGCTCGACGACCTCGCGCGCCAGCGCGCCGGTGAACGAGCCGTCGGTGAAGTGGTAGAGGAACCGTGGCTTGGGCTCGGCCAGGCGGATCTGGAACGTGTAGCGGTCCAGTGCGCGCAGCCCCTCGACCTCGCGGTCGTAGTCGAACGGCTGCTTCTTCTCGATCGCTTCGCGGCGCAGCTCGGACAGGCCGAGGATCTTGTCGTTCTCGAGCAGGTACAGGTTGCCGCTCTTCCAGCGCGGGTCGTAGTGGCGCTTGAGCGAGTAGACGTAGTCGTGCGCCGTCAGCTCGCGCGGCCGGCCGCCGAAGGCCGGGTCGTCGGCGAAGTGGATGCCGGGCCGCACGCGGAACGTGAAGGTGCGGAAGTCGTCCGAGACCTCGGGCATCGCGGCCAGCGTGTTCGGCCGCAGCCGCGCCGGGCTGGCGAGGAATTCGAACTCGAGCGGGGCGTCGAAGATGCCGGCGGCGACCGTGCGCGAGTACAGGTCGGTGATCTGCGCCGGGTCGAAACTCGTCTCGGCCACCGGAAACGCGTAGCGCAGCACCTTGGGCGCGGGCGCGCCGGCCTGCGCGAACGCGCACGCGACGGCCAGCGCCGAGGCCGCCGCCACCAGCCACCGCTTCGCCGCCCGTGCCGCCACTGCCCGTCCTGCCGTTCGCACTGCGCGTGCAGTCTAGCGGCGCGCCTACACTCGCGCGTCGTTCCCACCTGCCGCGACGCGCGACGCCGATGGCCGCCTACCTGATCCGCCGCCTGTGGCAGACGGTGCCGACGCTGGCCGGTGTCGTCGTGCTGGTGTTCGCGCTGTTCAAGGTCTTCGGCGGCGACCCGGCCGAGATCCTCGGCGGCCTGAACGCGAGCGAGGAGCAGGTCGCCGCGATCCGCGCGCAGCTCGGCCTGGACCGGCCGTGGTGGGTGCAGCTCGGCTTGTTCCTCAAGCAGGTCGCGACCTTCGACTGGGGCACGAGCTGGGCCACCCACGAGCCGGTGGCGCAGCTGTTCGCCACCCGGCTGCCGGCGACGCTGACGGTGATGCTGCCGATCCTCGTGCTCGACACGCTGCTGGCGATCCCGATCGCGCTCGGCGTCGCGGTGCTGCGCGGCTCGCTGACCGACCGCGCCGTGATGGTGGCCACCACCGTCGCGCTGTCGATCAGCTTCCTCGTCTACGTCATCGTCGGCCAGTACCTGTTCGGCTTTCGGCTCGGCTGGTTCCCGGTGCAGGGCTGGAGCGACAGCCTGTGGACCAACCTGACGGTCTACGCGCCGCTGCCGGTGCTGCTCGCGGTGGCCGTCGGGCTGGCGCCGCAGACGCGGCTGTACCGCAGCTTCTTCCTCGACGAGATCGGGCAGGACTACGTGCGCACCGCGCGCGCCAAGGGGCTGGCCGAGCGCACCGTGCTGCTCAAGCACGTGCTGCGCAACGCGCTGATCCCGATCCTGACCAATGTCGCGCTCGCGCTGCCGGGCATCTTCGTCGGCTCGTTCCTGATCGAGGTCTTCTTCTCGATCCCCGGCCTCGGGCGCGAGGTGCTGCTCGCGGTCAACCGCAGCGACTACCCGGTGATCCAGGCGGTGACGGTCTACGTCGCGGTGCTGACGATGGCGATCAACCTCGTCGCCGACCTGCTCTACAAGCTCGCCGACCCGCGGGTGGTGCTGAAGTGAGACACCCTGTGTCAACCCCCCGCTGTTTTGAGCAACATTTGAAGTCCGCCGTGTGCGCTGGGGTCGTAGGGTTTGCGGTCGATCCAGG